>JAAYIG010000186.1 GCA_012523595.1 Fibrobacter sp. | reverse complement strand
TGTAGAGTGAAACCCCGGGTTCATTGAGAGAAGAGACTTTTTTTATTTCAGTGATCATATTGTATTTGAAAACTCAACTGTTTGTTTTCAGTTCGGGGTCGGCATCGGAATAGATTCCTTTTATACAGTATTTCATCTTTTCAATACCGATACCGATGCCGATTTAGTGATATACAAGCAAAATACTCATTTCACGGTACTTTATCCTTTAAAATAAAAGGTGCGGATGGTATAATATCTTATAGTCAGGGAGCATGTCAAGTGAGAAAGGGACGTAGTGGTTCGGTATAGCATCGATGAACTGACTGAAGACATGATTCTGGGTGAATCGATTTTCCTTCCCACCGGAGAATTACTTCTTGCAGCCGGATTCAAGATTAAAGACAGATATAAGGACAGGCTCAGAGAGCTTGGTTACAAGAGTGTCCTTGTGGAGGTGGAGGGCACCGAGGAGGCTCATCCTGAAGCTGTAGTATCGGAAGAGATACAGCGAAAGATGTATCAGGAGATAGAGTCTACCTCCAGGAATCTCAGCAGCACTATAAAGGAAATCCATAAGCTCAGTGAAGAGGAAATAAAAAACATCCTGCACCAGAACCGTGCATATCTTAACAAATTTATTCTGAACACCGGGATGACAAAAACTCTTCAGGAGTTTATAGATGAGATCATGGGACAATCCTCTCTTGTGCTCAATCTTTCCTCCCTGAAAAAGGCAGAACATAGTTTACTCTCCCATTCTCTTAACGTAACGATTACTTCGCTTTGCATAGGGAGAAAGTACAGATTTCCTTATGATGAGCTCAGGCAATTGGGGATAGGGGCCCTCAACTACGATCTGGGGCTTATTGCCATTCCTAAAAATCTGCTGCAGAAAAACATGTCTGATTTTGATGCTGAAGAGGCCAGGATTTACAAACAGCATACAATTATCGGTTTTATGATGCTTTCCCAGAATCACTCCGTTCCGGTCACAGGCGCAGCAGTGGCACTTCAGCACCATGAGAGGGAAAACGGGAGTGGATATCCTCAGGGTTTAACAGGTGATAATCGTCCTCCTCTCAAGGATTTCTCACGCAAACATCTGATCCACAGGTTTGCCCAGATTGTAGCTGTCGCCGAGGTTTACGACATGTTTATCTCAGGCCGTCCACGGGAAAAAATAGAGCCGATGCCTGCAAAGGATGCTATAAGGAAGATCATACAAATGAGCGGTACGGAACTTAACTCCGATATCGTAAAGACGCTCTGTACGATGGTGCCGCTCTATCCGGTTGGCACCCGTGTCCGCATTACAAGATCACCTCATTCACAGATGGACGGCTATTACGGGGTGGTCGCAAAGGACAACCCGGATAATCTGGAGTGTCCGCAGGTGATCATCTACGAAACAAAAAACCATCAGAAGATTAAACCTGTACTGATCGATTTCTCAAAACACAGCGGCTATGGTATTGAGCTTCTGGTCTGAGTAAATAGAAGAATCCTCTCGCTGGAAGCGCTCCCTTAAATAAGGGGGGTAGGGGGATACTCATTCATAAAGCTCTATTTGAAGATGAAAATGGTGACACTATTTCTTATCAATAAATAGATTGAAACAAGAGTTGCTGTTTTTTACAGTTTCAATAAGAAATCATTTGTCCCTTTGTAATTGATAATGGAAAACGCAGGGAGATGTAAAAACAAATAGTCATTACTTGAAAAGTGGGTATTAATTATACTGACACTGTATTTGTAATAAAACGTAGGGCAAAGAAGAATAAAGATGAGTGGATTTTTCCCGATGCTGTTAATTTGTTTATCTGACAGGATATTCTGATCTGATAGTAGGTTCAGGATACCATCCTGTACAGACAATCCATTATCCGGGTACTGTTAAAATGACTCACGTTGGATGTGATGTTGTCGGTTTTGATACTCTGCATTTTATGATTTCAGGAGAAAAAATTAGAAAGTTTAACTGCATGGAGGACCTTTTCAGGGAAACCGCAATAGACAGTATCAAATTTCGTCAAGGAAAGAATCTTTTGAATAGATAATCAAATCTGCTATGATTGACCACAAGGAAATTAACACATAAGATCTGTGTTCAATCCACTCCCACCAGACTTCTCACCCTTTCCAAAGTTGAAGAGATCACCTTCCTGGCTTTGGCTGCACCCTTTTCTCTTATTTCCTTTACCAGTCCGGGTTTGCTTTCAAGTTCCTCTCTGCGTTTGCGGAAAGGTTCAAAGTAGTCCCACAGTACATCGAAAAGCTCCTTCTTCGCTTCACCGTACCCGTAACCTCCGGCCCTGAATCTCTCAGCCATAATTTCTGTCTCAGATGCGGATGCAAAGTGCTTATATATAGTAAAGATAATGCTTTTTTCCGGTTCTTTTGGCGCATCTACGGGTGCAGAATCGGTGACTATGCTCATCACTTTATTTTGTATCGATTTCTCATCACCAAAAATTTCTATGGTATTTCCATAGGATTTGGACATCTTCTGACCGTCAATTCCAGGTACTACTGCCAGTTCCTCTTTTATCTCAGGTTCAGGAACAGTAAAAGCGTTACCATAAGTGGAGTTGAATTTAATCGCAAGATCCCTGGCAATCTCAAGATGCTGCTTCTGGTCTTTTCCCACAGGTACTCTGTTTGCCTGATAAGCAAGAATGTCCGCAGCCATTAGAACCGGATAGGAAAAAAGAC
>JAAYIG010000185.1 GCA_012523595.1 Fibrobacter sp. | reverse complement strand
CAACTGCAGCACAGAATTCAGGATTTCATGAGGAGAGTCTGATTTCTTTTCCCTGAGCAGTTCATATAGAGAACGCAAATCAGAAAAGCCCTTCTGATAGCGGCTGCCAAGAAGAGAGAGATCGCAGTTAAAGAGAGCCTCCAGAAGCGAGCAGTTCTTTTTCCCTGCCGCATCGGAAAGAGTCTCAAGAGCTTTCTGACCCAGTCCCCTTGCAGGTACATTATAGATTCGCTCGAAGCTCACATTGTCGCAGGGGTTTACAATGAGCCTGAGATAGGCCAGACAATCCTTGATTTCAGCTCTTTCATAGAACCCGGTTCCACCGACAAGGACATAAGGAATACGATGTTTACGGAAAGCTTCCTCAAAGGAGCGGGACTGAGCGTTAGTCCTGAACAGCACCGCCACATCTCCACCCTTAGTCTTGCCATTTACAATCAGATTTACTTTTCTGGCAACTTCGTCAGCCTCCTGACGATCGTCACGATACCTGTTTACAATCACCACCTCGCCCCCGCTGCGATCGGTCCAGAGCTGCTTTGGAGTCCGGTAACGGTTGCCTGCGATTGCGGAGTTGGCGAAATCGAGAATAGCCTTTGTGGAACGGTAGTTCTGTTCAAGCTTGAATACCTTCGTTTCCGGAAACTGGCTCTCAAAAGAGAGAATATTCTCCACTCTTGCGCCCCTCCACCCGTAGATACTCTGATCATCATCACCCACAGCGAATACCTTCCGGGTTCTGCCGGAAAGAAGCTTCAGTAACACAAACTGCGCGGCATTGGTATCCTGGTATTCGTCAACCAGAATGTAATCAAAACAGCTCTGATACCTTGCGGAGACCTCTTTATTATCCCTGAAAAGGTAAACAGTGTTTGACTGCAGATCGTCAAAATCCATTGCCTGCTGTTCCCTGAGCATCTTCTGGTATGTTTTGTAAATTTTATGAAGCTGCTGTTCAAAATAGTTCGATACTCTTCCCTCGAGTTCCTCCGGAGTAGTGCATCTGTTTTTATGATTCGAGATCAGACCGAGCACCTGTCTTGGAGGCATGCTCCTGTCATCCACCTCAAGTGCTTTGAGCACTTTTTTTATCAGGGAGAGCTGATCACTCTGATCGTAAATGGAAAAATGGGGTACATAACCCAGAAATCTGCTCTCGCGGCGCAGTATCCTTGCGCAAAGAGAATGGAATGTTCCTATCCAGAGTCCCTCAACGGACATTCCTGTAAAACACTCAACCCTGGTGCGCATCTCCCGTGCTGCTTTGTTTGTAAATGTAGCAGCGAAAATTCTTCCTGGCGGAGTACCCTTTTCGATCAGATAAGCAATCTTGGCGGTCAATACCCGGGTTTTTCCCGTCCCTGCTCCTGCAAACACCAGTTCCGGTCCACCATCATAAAGTACCGCCTCTCGCTGCACGGGATTCAAAACCAGTTTATCGATAAACGAACTTCCGTTCTTAATCATTCTGTGTTGCTCCAAGTACCTGCTCTATAGTTGTCAATCCTTCAATAGCCTTTCTCAATCCGTCACGACGGAGTGAATCGAAATCCCCTCTCTTAAGGCAATACTGCTTGATCTGCTCAAAAGGGGCGCGCTGAAGCACCAGCTTGGTAATATTTGCATCTGGTACCAGAAGTTCAAAAATCCCGATACGTCCCGAATAACCTGAACCACCGCATTGTTTGCACCCCTTCCCTCTGTAAAGCTGAATACCCGGGCGTATTCCGATTTTAGAAAGCAGCTCTGGTTCAGGGGTATACGCCTCCCTGCACCTTGTGCAGATCTTGCGAACCAGCCGCTGAGCCAGAATCCCGATAACAGTCGATGTGATCAGGTAGGGTTCAAGCCCCATGTCAAGCAAGCGGGTGTAAGCTGATGCAGAGTCGTTGGTGTGCAGGGTCGAGAACACCAGATGCCCTGTGAGAGCCGCCTGAATCGCCATCTCACATGTCTCCCTGTCCCGCATCTCACCTATCATGATAATATCCGGGTCCTGGCGGAGAATTGATCTCATCCCTTCTGCAAATGTAAATCCGGCTTTGGTATTTATCTGCCCCTGACTGATTCCGTCCAGATGATATTCCACAGGATCTTCCATGGTGACGATATTCTTTGACACGCTGTAAATTTTCTGCAGGGCAGAATAAAGGGTCGAGCTTTTACCGCTTCCGGTCGGTCCTGTCACCAGAATTATTCCGTCGGGACGATTGATCATCTCGCTGAATGTTTTAAGTGTCCGGGGGAGAAATCCCAGCACGTCAAGGGTCAGGTTCTTTGATTGCGGATCAAGGATTCTAAGAACGACCTTTTCGTTTACCCCTCTGTTCCTGGTCATCACAGGATAAGTGGACACACGAAGATCGATCTCCCGGCCCTTATACCTTATCT
>JAAYIG010000184.1 GCA_012523595.1 Fibrobacter sp. | reverse complement strand
GTCCTCAGAGGTGAAATAATGATTGAAGGGAAAGATTGGACTGATCATTTTCAGGTATTAAAAGTTATGTAGAAAGTGCTCTTAAATGGATATAATTAAATAGGAGATTCATTATCTTGGAGAAGCTATTCAGGTACGGGTTGGAGTCGTATTTCAGCTATGATGTTAATTTAAATAGACGGAATTATCAATATGAGATTACTCAATTTAATTATAGCTTTGGGATTATGTGGATTTATAGTTTTGGGCATTTCTGCAACGAAGTCAGATCCTGTTTTAAGTAGTATTATTTTTGATACATTGTCAATAATTTTGCTTGTTGGATTGATTATTTTTTATTTAAAAAGGGCTAAAATCGAAGTAACATATTTAATTTTTAGCATCATGATTACTTTTGATATCAATTTATATTCATGTTTCAACTAAAGTTAACCCTTTTGAATTCAAATATGCAAAAAATGTAATGTCATTTTTTGCATTAGTTCTCTTTTTAGGTGGCATAAGAATTTTGATAAGTCCAAGAAAAGAAAATAGGGTAGTGTCAAGATTTTTTCGCACATTCTTTTCTGTTAATCCTCATTCCGGTATATAAAAATTCTTTTCTTTAATACAGGTAGTTGATTTTTTAAGCTGCTACTTTCTTCAGGTTCATCTTTTTCAAAGGTATCATATTAAGATATCTCTGTGAGCTCCATTTGGTACCTGCTACGTGCCTTAATCTTGCAGCAGTGTTAGCGGGCACTTAAAACCGGCCAGAAATGGGCACTTTTTGAAGCCCAAAACCAGCCACCCTGTTTAGACGATCCCTCGGGAAACACCCTACAACCCGTGTTCTTCTTCGGATCTCGAAATTTCTGAAACTGTCACTTAAGTAACCAAAAAACCTCTGAGGTAAAAAATCCTGGCACTCCAATTGCTCCCTTTTCCCCTGCAACTCAAACCTAAACTCCAAAGGAGGAACTTATCTATGGAACCCAAAGGCCTCGACATCATCCAATCCACTCCTCCCTTCCAACTGCCTCCTCTGCCGTTCGATCCAAAAGATCTTGAGCCGCACATTTCAGAAAAAACCATCTCTTTTCATCACGATAAGCATCACCGCAAATACATAACAACCACTAATGAGCTGATCAAAGGTACCCAGTATGAAAAATCTACCCTCGAACAGATAATCAAGGGCACCGCCGGTAATCCAGATCAGCAAAAACTCTTTAACAATGCCGCTCAGGCCTGGAATCACTGGTTCTACTGGAACTGTCTGTCTCCCAAAGGAGGAGGGACACCAAAGGGGAAGATGCTCGAAGCCCTGAATTCTTCCTTTGGAAATTATGACAACTTTATGAAAGAGCTGATAAACACATCTGTCGCTCAGTTCGGAAGCGGTTACGGATGGGTGGTCATGGATAATGGAAAAATGAAAATTATCAAGACCTCAAATGCCGATAATCCAATCGCTCATAACCTGAAACCGGTTTTCGGTATCGATGTCTGGGAGCATGCCTATTATCTGGATTATCAGAACAGACGTGAAGATCATGTGCTTGCAATTGTAAACAATCTCGCCAACTGGGATTTCGCGGAATACAATCTGCAGATAGAATGAATCAGAGAAAAGAGACGGTAGAAGGCTACGGTTATATTTCCGGATAACAGTGGAGATTTACTGTTATCCGGATTAAAACGATCATCTGATCGAAACTTTTATTCCCCTATAAAGAGGCACTTTGTAGCGAAATCCGGATCACTTGTAAGGTTCACTCCAAGTTTCCTGAGTCCGGCTTCATCACCCGGTGTCGGGATATGGGTCATGTGAACCTCACATCCGCGAAGCTGTTCAAGTTTTTCAATTGCAGCCTGTGCGGCAGGATTGAAGATTCCTGAAAGGCTAAGGGCTATGAGTGTTTCCTCAAGGTCCAGGCTTACTTCTTTCCCCCTGAGTACATCGCGCTTAAAATGTGAAAGTGTCTCTGTGATATTTGACGGCAGAAGTTTAAGATTATCAGGGATTCCGGCAAGGTGTTTCGCTGCATTCAAAATGAGACTCGCCGATGCATGGAGCAGGTTGGAGTTTTTTCCGGTAACAATTGTGCCATCAGCCAGTTCGATTGATGCTCCGCAGAAAACGCCTTCCGAGCCTTTGCCGCGTTCTCTGGCTTCTGCAGCAGCTTCGCGCGCAGGTGCCACAGCACGTCGGTCGTTTGGATTGGCCCCTATACCACGCATCAAAAGTTCCGCTCTTTCAACTGTGTCCTTTTCAACCAGTCCCATTGCATATTCGCATGAGTAGCGGAAAAACCTGCGGATTATCTCCTGTGTAGCAGCCTCACGCACCACATTGTCATCCGTAATTCCAAAACCGGCCCTGTTTACCCCCATATCGGTCGGGGATTTGTAAAAACAGGGTTCGCCAGTGATCTTCTCGATGATCCGGCGAAGGAGCGGAAATGCTTCAACATCGCGGTTGTAATTGACCGTTATCTTATTGTATGCCGCAAGGTGATGAGAATCGATCATATTTACATCGCGCAAATCAGCAGTCGCCGCTTCGTAGGCGACATTTACCGGATGATCCAGAGGGAGATTCCAGATAGGGAAAGTCTCGAATTTGGCGTATCCTGCCGCGATATTCCTCTTGCGGTCATGGTAAAGCTGGGAGAGACATGTCGCGAGTTTACCGCTGCCCGGACCGGGTCCTGTCACCACGATCAACGGTTTTGATGATTCAATATAAGCATTTGCCCCATAGCCCTCATCACTGACAATCGTCTCAACATCCACCGGGTATCCTTTTGTGAACCGATGCGTATAGACCCGCACGCCTCTGCGCTCAAGCTTGTTTTTGAAGAGAGTAGCCGTGGGCTGCTGCTCGTAACGGGTGATAACTACGCCGCAGACGTTTATCTCCCATTCTCTCAAATCATCAATGAGCTTCAGCGCATCGGTATCATAGGTAATCCCGAAATCAGCCCGCATCTTTTTACGCTCGATATCTCCGGCGTAAATGCACAGTATCACATCGACTTTATCCTTGAGTTTCTGCAGAAGTCTCATCTTGACATTCGGATCATATCCCGGAAGAACGCGGGAAGCATGATAGTCATAGAGAAGCTTGCCCCCGAACTCAAGGTAAAGCCTGTCTCCGAACTGCTCAACTCTTCTTAGTATCTCAGCGGACTGCTCTGTCAGGTACTTTTCGTTATCAAAGCCGGTCTTTGGGGCCATTTGTAAACTCCTTGATCTTATATTGAAACTGCCGGCTCATCCTGAGTCTGGGGTTGCAGCGGCAAAACGCTGGAAATCTCACTGTGATACTCCTGCAGTGACTTCACAGTCGTAGATTTCTTCTGCCGTTCAGCGATTCCCCTTGCAGCAGCTTTGGCTGCCGCCAGAGTGGTGATATAGGAAACCTTGTATTTTACCGCAGCTTTACGTATATAAGAATCGTCGGTTTGACTGCTTTTGCCAACAGGGGTGTTTATCACCAGTTGAATCTCTCTGTTCATGATTTTATCCAGAATATTGGGTCGGCCTTCCTGGAGTTTATTTACCATTTCAGAGGCGATTCCCTGTTCTTTGAGGAAATGATGAGTTCCTTCGGTTGCAAGTATTTTCATTCCAAGTGCATTAAATTCCCTGGCAACCTCAAGCACTGCAGGCCTGTCTTTTTTGGAAACACTTATCAAAACCGCTCCTGAGAGAGGAAGATCCAGCATGGCTGCTTCCTGGGACTTGAAAAAAGCAAGCCCGAAGTTTTCTGCGATACCAAGCACCTCTCCGGTAGAGCGCATCTCAGGTCCAAGCAGCGGATCCACTTCCGGCATCTTGTCGAAAGGAAAGACAGATTCCTTTACTCCGAAATGATTGATAGTGTTCTGTTTCAATCCGATTTCAGATAACTTTTTCCCAGTCATGAGCTGTGTTGCTATTCTGGCCATCTGGGTATTGCAGACTTTCGATACCAGCGGAACAGTTCTCGATGCGCGGGGGTTGGCTTCCAGTACGTATATTTTGTCTTTCTCAATAGCATACTGGATATTCATCAGTCCTACTACATTCAATTCACGGGCAAGCTTCGTGGTGTAATCACGTATTGTATTGAGATTTTTCTGTGAAATACTGACAGGAGGAATAACGCAGGCAGAGTCACCGCTGTGAATTCCAGCCAGTTCTATATGCTCCATCACTGCAGGCACAAACGCATCCTCTCCATCGGCAAGAGCATCAGCTTCACATTCCAGAGCATTGACAAGAAAACGGTCAATCAGAATCGGTCTCTCAGGGGTGACATCAACTGCTTTTACAATATATTCCCTCAGCATCTCTTCATCGTGAACCACCTCCATGCCCCGTCCGCCAAGAACAAATGAGGGGCGGACCATTACAGGGTAGCCGATTTTTCCGGCAACCGACAGAGCTTCCTCCTGCGTACATGCCATCCCGGATTCAGGCATGGGGATACCCAGCCGATCCATTTTATGACGGAAAAGGTCGCGGTCTTCTGCCAGGTTTATCATGTCAACGCTGGTACCAAGAATCTTTACTCCTGCCTCCTGAAGCTCCTGAGCTATGTTCAGGGGGGTCTGGCCTCCGAATTGAACAATCACTCCTTCAGGTTTTTCTTTTTCGTAAATGCTTAATACATCCTCGACTGTAAGCGGCTCGAAATAAAGCTTATCAGATGTATCATAATCGGTGGAAACGGTTTCTGGGTTGCAGTTTACCATTATCGTCTCATAACCCCGGTCTTTCAGGGCAAATGCGGCATGAACGCAGCAGTAATCAAATTCGATACCCTGACCGATCCTGTTTGGACCACCGCCAAGAATCATTATTTTACGTTTGTTACTCACTGTAATCGTATCAGGTGCATTGTAGCTTGAGTAGTAGTAAGCGGCATTTTCCACTCCGCTCACCGGTACCGCATGCCATCCCTGCATCAACCCGATCGATTTGCGGCGCTCTCTTATGGCCTTTTCCGGAACAGAGAGGATTTTTGAGAGATATTTATCGGAAAACCCGTCTTTCTTTGCCCTGATAAGCAGTTCCGATGGCAGTTCTTTGCCTTTACAAGTAAGAATCTCTTCTTCCAGGTCGACCAGCTCTTTCATCTGTGAAATAAACCATTTCTTTACGCTTGTGATCTCATGAATCTGGTCGACCGATGCGCCTTTGCGGAGTGCCTCATACATTATGAAATGACGTTCACTGGAAGGGCAGCGCAGAAGATCGATAAGCTCCCGGAGCGGTCTGCGGTTGTAATCCTTTGCAAAACCCAGCCCGTGGCGCCCGATCTCAAGAGAACGGATAGCTTTCTGAAACGCTTCCTTGTAATTCTTGCCGATACTCATCACTTCTCCAACTGCTTTCATCTGAGTACCCAGCTTGTCCTCTGAACCCTTGAATTTTTCAAATGCCCAGCGTGCGAACTTTACTACTACATAGTCTCCGTGTGGTTCGTACTTGTCTAAAGTTCCGCTCCTCCAGTAGGGAATCTCTTTCAATGTCAAGCCACTGGCCAGCTTTGCGGAGATTAAAGCGATGGGAAAACCGGTGGCTTTGGATGCAAGTGCAGAAGAACGAGATGTACGCGGGTTGATCTCTATGATAACAGTACGTCCGGTTTTCGGATTGTGGGCAAACTGGATGTTGGTTCCACCGATTACTCCAATTGCCTCAACGATTGCGTATGCCCATTTTTGAAGCTTTTCCTGAACCTCTTTGCTGATAGTGAGCATCGGTGCAGTGCAGAAGGAGTCCCCGGTATGTACACCCATAGGATCCACATTCTCTATAAAACACACTGTAATCATCTTGTTATCTGCATCACGCACTACCTCCAGTTCAAGCTCCTCCCAGCCTACGACCCCTTCTTCAACCAGAATCTGATTTATGAGGCTGGCATTGATACCGCGTCCTGCAATCACACGCAGCTCTTCTACATTGTAGACGATTCCACCACCAGAACCACCCATTGTAAAAGCAGGACGTATCACAACCGGATAGCCTATTTCAGAAGCTATCTTTTCAGCTTCCTCCACTGAGTAGGCAAGCTCACTTTTGGGGAGGTCAATTCCCAGTTTCATCATTGTCTCTTTGAATGCCTTACGGTCCTCACCCCGTTCTATGGCATCGATATTGACTCCGATCACCTTTACGCCATACTTTTCCAGCACACCTGCTTTAGCAAGCTCCGATGAGAGGTTGAGGGCTGATTGACCACCCAGATTGGGCAACAGGGCATCCGGGCGTTCTTTTTCGATTATTTTGGCAACTGTGTGAAGATTCAGCGGCTCGATATAGGTCACATCTGCCATACCCGGATCGGTCATAATTGTAGCGGGATTGGAGTTAACAAGCACTATCTTGTAACCGAGGATTTTAAGAGCCTTACACGCCTGGGTTCCTGAATAGTCAAACTCGCAGGCCTGGCCTATTACAATCGGACCTGATCCGATAATCATGATCTTTTTAATATCATTGCGGACTGGCATGAAATGGTCTCCTTCCGGGGGACTTTCTTAAGAGCTGTTTATAAAAAAAGGGCTGCCGGAGCAGCCTTTTTATGATTTTCTTATTGGATAGTGGGGAGATGGGGGTATTTGTGCTACAGAAGAGCGTATCTGGCATTAATGTGAAATCAGGTTCATTTTGATACATTTTTGTACTCGGAAAGCAAAAAAATACATTTTGATCGGCTCCAATTCAAGGCATTCAGAGGGGAAAAATTGATTTTGCACTAGCAGGTAGGGGAGTGCAGAAACAACTTCAACATCATTGGGAAATAATTCCAGTGCCCCGGTTAATGAAATTCCGTATTCTTTGAATTTTTATTGAAGCACAAACCGGATTACGTCGCTCTTTTTATCTCTGGTTTCAGCTATTCTGGCGATATATATGCCTTTTGCCCATCCGGATGTGGGAATTGTCTGCACCTGATTGGCATATATTGATTTTTCCAGAACTTCCTTTCCCATGGGGTTGAATATCCGCAGTTGCCGCTTTTCATTGTAATTTCCCGGGGTTACAGCAGATAGCCTGATCATGCCAGGGTACATTTCAAGAGAGATTGTCCTTTGCCGGGCCATTACTGATGAAACCACTGGTGTAGAATGAGAAAAGTGATACATTCTAAGGACGCTTGAGGATGGATAAGAGCTCCTTGGCATATCCTGGTTTATTGGCAGGGTTTCCCATTTGATATAATAGTCTCCCAATCGTTTAATATTTGCCTGCATTCCGGGAAATGTCGATTCCACCACATACATCTCCTTCATAGCTTCCGGATGTTCGTAAATCTTGTCCTCCAGAGGTTTCAATGTGTTCTCATCGAGAACCCACCTTCTCTTTACATTGTCACGGTACACATAATCCTGAATCAATTTCCCATCCTCAACTGTAACCGGCTGCGCGGCAATATCATGTGTCAGTGAACCTGTAAGATCAAGGTTCCACTTGAAACTGGTCCAGTTGCTGGTAGTGTATATTTTCCAACTGCCGTTTTCCCATCTTGTGTTGAAAATCTGGCTCACAGATGCATTATCGTAACGATGGTAGGTCAGGATCGGGCGGTCTTTGGAATCCCATCCGATTCCAAAATCCATGTTTATCAGCCCTCTGCCGGGTCCAATAGGATCTGCTACTACACCCTGTGTGGATTGAGTAATGGGAATCTGAAGCTTAACTCCTGACATCGTTTCCCAGTTGATCAGATCACGACTCTTGATATGTGATAAATGATGGTTTGTGTTTGCCACAGGGGTGTTTCTCCACATCCAGATAACATGGAAGAATCCATCGGGCCCTGCCACCGGTGATGTCTGATATGCGTTTACCTGACCCTCTCCATTGAACAAACCGGAGCTTGTGATCCGTGACCATTTCTTTGTGATCACATCATAACTGTTCCAGATTGTCGTTCCGCTTCCACTGCCTCCATCACGGTACTGAAAAAAAAGCTTCCCATCAGACCTCTTGATAAATACAGGATATGTAACACTTCTCTCAAGAATCCCGATCATTCCTGGAGAGGTAAAATCTCCGATTTCAAAGGGTCTGCTTGATCTGTAATAGATCAGAGGAACATTATGCATGTTGCCGCTGATATGAATGTAGCCGGAATCATCGACTGCCATATCGATATAATTATGGGAATCCCAGCCGGTTGTCGTAGGGAGAGATTTGAATGTCCAGTTCGCAGAATCCTTCTTGCGTCTGGCCACTACCATCTGACGGGTTGTATCGTAAAAGGAAACATATAGAAAATCACCAGCTTCTGTAATAGCAAAGTCTACAGGGTGACCGGCCCAGACTCTGGCGATATCACTTTTTTCAACAAGTCTGTAATCCGCATTGGTTTCACCACCGCTTATATGAATAATTAACAGGAACAGGATGAAACTGAGCGGATAAAAAGCTGTTTTCTTTTTCATAGTTTACCTTTGATATGATTATTCAGAGTGTGATTTCCAGTTATTCTCAGTCTCTGTATCATCTGCTCTTTTATGGCATCATTTATATACATAAGATATGAGAATCTGTTTCTATAGTTAAGGTCAAGGAATCTTTGTACATAATATATAATGTATCAGGCAGGGGGGAGATAGACTGGAAAGGGATGCGTCAGCAAGGATAGAATGCTTAAGTATCCACCTTACAGGTGAAAATGTACGAATGTGCAGGGCTTTTTTTATTAAAAAACCCACCTCCGTCTCATCAATTCAGTTAAAAAGGGGTAAGGACTGAGAAAGAGGTGAGTTTAATTGCTTATTACTGCTATACTTTTAAAATGAACCTTTCATCTGCGACAACAGTTCCCAGGCAGAAATGCCTTCCAGGGATAGATCCGTTACATCTATTCTGATATCCTCGGTGATCGAGTCCTGATAAAGCGTGGAAGTCTCAAATTCAATGCGGTTAACCCGCTTTACAGCCTCACTCCATGTGACTCCCTCCTGGTATGCCCTGGTGCCGGCAATAAGCTTAAGAGAATCAACAGGGATCTCATAGCTGGTCCAGTTGCTGTCTAGCATGATTATATAGCCGAAATGCGGCCAGAGGTTTATTGAGTCAACAAGAGCAGATTCAAGGCTTACGCGTACAATTCCACGCCCCCTGGCCCTGAATGAAATACTTTTTACTCTGCTGAGGTCCCATTCACTGCAGCCCCATCCCATTGTCACTCCAACACCGGCCCACGCTCCCTTAGGCCTGTCTACAAGAGTGATATAAGCACTTATGTAATTTTCATCGGCATCACTGTCGTCTGCTATTCTATATGACAGCCACGATGATCCACCGTCGAGAGTGTCGATAAAACTGTACCAGAATCCACCGGTGATCCGCCCGGGAATGCTGAAAATATCTCCATCCTTGAAATCATCAACAAGAAGAGTCCCGAACGCAACCGGGATATTTCCTGCATTTTCAGTCTGGCCAGCCAGAAGAGAAAGCGTCTTCCCGATAGCAATCGCTCCTGAGCTGGACCCGAAGAGAAGAGGATAAGTGCCGGGTGATATAGCCGGGATGTTAAATGTCTGATCTGACCCGACAGCAGCTCTATAGGCTGTGCCTTCAAATTCAACAGTTTCCGCGCTGCCCTCGTCAGCAGTGCAACTTCCCTTGACAACAGCATATTTCTGAAGCACCACTGTATCAAAAGGCGTGGTTGATCCGGAACTGAAATGACGTATCACTGCTCCGCCCTCAGGATGATCCACCTGGAGATTGCAGGTGTTATCAGGCATGTTATTGAAAGTGAAATATCCGTTACTGTCGGTTTTTGTACTGTCAAGAACAGGGCTTAAATTGTTCGCGACCAGACAAGCCCAGTTTTTGGTATCGATCAGTTTAACAGTTGCATTACTCACAGGTTTGTTTCTCCAGGAAACAACACAGCAGGTGATGCTGTTGGTTGTCTGTGAACCGCCGCCGCCGGCAAAATCAAATCCGCATCTGCAGAAAAACACCGCCAGAACGGCTGCTGTTAATTGAATTTTACCTCTGCTCATAACACCTTCTGTTCCCCGGTATCTTCTGATAGACTGGTATCAGACCCGAGTCCGTCTGATTTGCTTTTGAGATTGCAGGCCTTTGCGACAGGAAAGCACTGAAGGTTTACCTGTATTACCCTGTCGGGATTTACGACTCTGGCTGCAAGTGACAGCAGATCTGCCCTGAATGAGGCGCACTTCTGCTTTATCTGCTCCCATGTACTGGAATCTATCGAAAGAGTGACAGTGGAAATATCCCGTTCCGATCTGCCGGTCTGTTTTAATGCGGTTTTAGCCAGTTCTATCATCTCAGCCTGGAAATTGCAGACAGCTACAGAACGAATCGAATCATCACAGGTAATGAGTGTGTCTGTGCGATGGAAAACTCCCTCATTGTCTTTGTAAATCAGTCCCAGTTTTTCCAGAAGCTTCAATGCCTGACGGGCTTCTCTGGGTTTGATAGGGGGTTGAAACATCTCTCCGGCAGAGGTACTGTCCTCCCTTAAAGACGTCACCTCGACAAGCTCGCGCATGACAGAATAATACCACTTTTCGTAAAACTCATATTGATCGGGAACAAGACTCTTTACTGAATTCATGCGCGTCATGACAAGCATCTGTTCCAGAATACTGTGCTTTTGTTCTATAGTCTTTGCGTGCGCATAATCAACCATCAGAAGGAAATACTTCTCTTCTTTTCTGGACAACTTAAGCACTGATGAAATCCTGCCGGCAAGTTCTGAAGTCAGGTTGCGCCTGCCGCTGAGCACCATGGAGAGAAATCCGCCCGATTTTATTCCTGCCTTCATTGAAAGACAACGAAGAGAGAAACTCTGCTTTGATTTCTGGCGTTCTTTTATGAAATCCTTAAGAAACTGACGATAGTCAGTGTAGTCAAAAACCGAAACCATCGATACCTTCCAGGAACATCTGCGGTTGGAACACTTAAATAGTATAAGTGCTGATATGATTATTTGCCTGAAAAATTATTTGTAATTGGTAAAAATTTGTGAGCACAAAAGATAAGAAGAAATGGCCTGCCAGTGATTGGAATTACCTGTGAACGGTTAAGCTGTGTAGATGTAATATGTTGAAAACAAAGGAGATGAACAGAACTTGGCTATGGTTTGTGTTACAGTAAGAAATTCTGGGCAGGCCATTAATTATGAAAAAATATCATTGAAAAACCATAAAAAATTGTGAGCACTTTCTGCAGGGTGGAGGATCATGTCTCCTGAAAAAAGAGCCAACATAGAATCTACCAATCTTTGTATGCTGATTTTTGTCTGATCTTAACCAGCAACGATACTCCGGAATCAATAAATCTCTATGTTTACTGGTTTGCTCTTGACGTCGGTATGCGGGATCGCTGCCTGAAATTCATATTTCCCGGGAGACATTGGAAATTCAAGTTTAAAAGGGTAGCTTGCCACCCTGTATTCCTGGCCGTTTACAAACCATAGTACCGACGCGGGCTGGGGGAGTGCTCTGCAATTCAAGGTGAGAGTACTTTTGCCAGGAGGCATTTCCGGATCGAGATAAAAGCGTGTGTTGGAGCGTGGAGATGTAATCGAAATTTCATAATTGTCACTTGGAGGAATCTCCCCGCATAGAGGACTGTACCTCTCAGGCGGTACCTCTAGCCCCTGGGATCTTGCCCAGTCATAATATTCAGGGGAAAGTACAATAAACCGTCTGTATTCAATGGGTGCCCTGCATCCCGGAAATGCAATCAACCCATTTCGTTTGTCTATAGGAAGCATCTGCTGGACATTGCTGTATTCGACAGGCTCTGTACCGGGTTTGAAATACTCTGTTGTCACATAAGGGGTGAATCTGTCTGCTTTTTTTCCGGTCAAGCGGCAGATCCGGACAGGCTCATAACCCTCTGGCGGTGGAAAATCCAGATCGTTTAAACCACCGGCACGGTCCGGGTGCAGAAACATCAGTATCTTTTTGACAACTGCTGCGGCACCCTCATAACCGCTGAATCTTTTCGTGGGAGAAAAATCCGTGTTGCCAAGCCATACCCCCACCAGATATTTATCACTGAACGCCAGGCACCAGGAATCACGAAATCCCTCTGATGTACCGGTCTTCACAGCAACTGCGAATGGATATTCCATATTCCCACCACGAGGAAAGGAGGGGAGCCGTGCATTCGGATCAGATAGAAAACGCCTGATCTGCATCGCTATCTCAGGATGGATAACCTGTCTTCCTCTCTGCTCAGAAGTATCCGGTAAATCCATTTGCCACACCAGGTCTCTCCACAGTCCCTTGTTTGCCAATGCCATATAAGCAGCCATCAACTGTTCCTGAGAGCAGTAAAGGCCTCCGATTGAAAGCCCAAGCCCGTAATACTGTGCCTTTCCGTCATCATCTGTAAGGCCCAGGGAGATACACATTCGGTAGAACAGATCTACACCAATGGAATTGAGAACCTGTACGGAAGGAACATTACGGCTGTTGGCAAGAGCAACTTTGTAAAGAACCGGACCCATGAACTTTCGATCATAATTCTCAGGAATAAAGGAACGC
>JAAYIG010000183.1 GCA_012523595.1 Fibrobacter sp. | reverse complement strand
GCCATCCCGAAATCTACAGCCATCAGTACAAATGTATGCACCCCGTCAATGTACATCCAGTATGCCACCAGAAACAGAAGCAGAGGTTTGTTTTTCACGATCTTTACAGATGTAGCACGGAGTCTCTTTAAACTCTCCAGGATAATTCCGGAGATTCCCCGCACTCCGGCAAACATTGGCTCCTTTACATACATAAACATGGGTACCGAAAAGAGCATCCACCACACCGATGCCATCAGGAAAGATACCTTTACAGCCTCCACCATCCCGGCAAGCCCGAAAAATGCCGGTTT
Organism: Fibrobacter sp.; assembly: GCA_012523595.1. NCBI lineage: Bacteria > Pseudomonadati > Fibrobacterota > Fibrobacteria > Fibrobacterales > Fibrobacteraceae > Fibrobacter > Fibrobacter sp. The sequence continues at coordinate 29,574 of JAAYIG010000183.1, read as the reverse complement.
CTGCACCATAAATACATTTAGAAGGAAAAGGAGGCCGCAGCCCAGATAACCAAATGAATAACCCATAGAGGATACCATGTCCATCTGTTCTCTCTCGGTAACATCGATAAGGAGGGAATCATAGAAAAGGTTGGCACAGTTGAATCCCACACTGGCAATTACAAAGACTGCAAGAGCCGGTGCCCAATTGCCCTGTCCAATCATGAAAAGCGCTCCGGTCGCACTCACCCCAAGCACCACAAAAGTACCAAGAAACCTCTTTTTCGCCCTCCCTGCATCTGCGAGCGCACCCAGAAAAGGCGAAAGTATTGCAACCAGGAGGCCTGCAACAGCATTTGCAAATCCCAGACGGGCAGTGGACACAGTAGGATCCACTCCGGAGCACCAGTAGCTTTTGAAGAAAACCGGGAAAAAACCGGCCATCACTGAAAGAGCAAAAGCAGAGTTTGCCCAATCGTAAAGACACCAGGAGAAAACCGCTTTTTTATTTTTCATCGGGATGACTGTTCAGGATTTGTTCTACTGCAATCATATCTTCCCTGACCACTCAGGTCTTCTTCTCCTTCTTCTCAGCAGCCGGGAAAAGAACATTATTGAGGATCAAACGGTAGCCGGGAGAATTTTTATGCAGCTCAAGCATAGTGGGCTTATCCCCCACCGCATGGTTGTAGTCTTCAGGATCGTGTCCGCCAAGGTAGGCAAACTGTCCCTTCCCCACAACACCATGGATATAATTCACCATCTCTGTACCCGGTATATCCGCAAGCACAATAACACTCTTCTTGATTACATTGCGGTTAAAGGATGTCAGCAACCCATGAAAACCTTTGATTGTAGGACGGTGACACTGAACAAGCATTGTAGGTACCGGGTCGAGTTTGGCGCTGAATTCAAAAAGGGTAAAGTCCTGTGCTTCTCTGCGCATCGGGGTATTTACAAGATTTACATCGATGTTGCCGAAATAGGAAGCAAGCGGATCAGTCTGAATCTGAAAATTCTCGAATGCCATGCAATTATCAAAATTGAGCTTCTGCCGGTACTGAGGATCTATCCCATCTCCGTCGTAAACACTCCCCACTATATCTGTTCCAAGGGCTGAAAGTGCGATCTCGAGGGTGTTAGTCGCGCTGCACATTGCAAAAAGAAAGCCCCCCTTTTCTACAAACTGCCTTATCGCCAGTGCCACAGCCTTTTTACATTCACTCACTTTGGAAAAGCCCAGGCTTGATGCCAGACGTTCAAGTTCAAGTTTCTGCCGCTGATACCATGTAGCAGTGGCAAATCCACGGTAGAACTTGCTGTACTGTCCTGTAAAGTCCTCATGGTGAAGATGCAGCCAGTCGTAACCGGAAAGTTTTCCAGTTAATACTTCCTTGTCGTAGATTTTATCGTATTTGATTTCAGCGTATGTCAGAGCAAGTGTCACCGCATCATCCCAGGGCAGTTTCCCCGGAGGAGTGTAAACCGCGATTTTGGGTGCCTTCTCAAGGATCACCTTTTCCATGTTATTATTCTGGATATCATCCTGTATTTTACTCCACAGATCTGCGGTGATATTTTTCACCTCCACTCCAGCCATACGCGCCTGGAGTTCGAACTGCTGAGGTGCCTCAGCGGCAAATGAGCCGCCCCTGTAATTGAGAAGCCAGTATACTTTGTGACCGGAATCGAGAATTTTGTAAACAATACCGTAGGCTTTTAGATGATCTGTCTGGGAATCATCCATGGGGATGAAAAACATCGCCTGTACAGAAAACAGAAGTACCGGTATCCAGAAGAGGATTCTGGCGAAACACCGGCACCACGCATTCATAAAAGAGGACATCAGCTTCCCTGAGTCAGCTTGATGGTTCTTATACTCAGATCTCTTAATTGCTCCGGGTTGACCTCAGATGGCGCGTTCATCATCAGATCCTGAGCCTTCTGATTCATGGGAAATGCTATTACCTCCCTGATATTGGGTTCATCGGTAAGAAGCATTATTATGCGATCGATTCCAGGAGCGATACCGCCATGAGGAGGAGCCCCGTAGCGGAACGCATTTATCATCCCGGAGAACTTCTTATCCACATCTTCTCTGCTGTAACCAGCTATTTCAAATGCCTTGTACATCACCTCTGGGCGGTGATTTCTGATAGCTCCGCTTGACAATTCAATACCATTGCAGACGATATCGTACTGAAATGCCAGTATGTCAAGGGGATCCTTTGTCTCCAGAGCCTCCAACCCACCCTGAGGCATCGAGAAAGGATTATGGGAAAACTCAATTTTCTTGTGTTCTTCGTTGTACTCATACATGGGAAAATCGGTTATCCAGCAGAACCGGAATGTCTTTTTTTCGATCAAGTCAAGTTCTTCACCCAGCTTTGTTCTTATCTCTCCGGCTATCTTCTCAGCCCGTTTTATATCGTTGCAGATAAAGAAAGCCACATCTCCCGCCTGTGCACCGAGCTGAGCCGCAAGCTCATCAAATTTACCCTGGTCCAGAAATTTGGCAATGGGTCCTTTAACACCCGCATCACTCCAGACAAGATAAGCCAGCCCCTGCGATCCCACTGACTGGGCAAACTCAACCATGCGATCGAAAAAGGCTCTGGACTGTGAAGCACCATTTTTAACCGTAATCGCCCTGACCACCCCGCCATTGGCCACAATTGAACTGAAAACCTTGAATCCTGAACCGGAAAAAATCCCGGAAACATCCTGAATCTCAAGCGGGTTACGAAGATCTGGTTTGTCTGTACCGTACTTAAGCATGGCTTCCCTGTAAGGGATTCTTCTGAATTGCGGTTTATCCATTTTCCAGTCAGAGAACGTGCTGAAAACACTGTAAAGAACATCCTCTACAACAGCAAAGACTTCCTCCTGGTCGACAAAAGCCATCTCTATGTCAAGCTGATAAAATTCTCCCGGAGAACGGTCAGCCCTGGCATCCTCATCGCGAAAACATGGAGCAATCTGAAAATAACGGTCAAAACCGGCAACCATCAGAAGCTGTTTGAACTGCTGAGGAGCCTGAGGCAGGGCATAAAACTTTCCGGGATGCAATCTTGATGGGACAAGGAAATCACGCGCTCCCTCAGGAGATGAACTCGTAAGAATCGGAGTCTGGAACTCATCAAACCCAAGTTCCCACATTCTTTTGCGGATATGGGCAATCACCTTTGAACGGAGAACAATATTCTGGTGCAGCCTGTTTCTGCGCAGGTCAAGAAACCGGTACTGAAGGCGCAGATCCTCGGGAACCGGGTCCTCAGGAAACACATTTACAGGAACAATATCGCATGAACCCAGTATCTCGTAATCCCGGGCGACAACCTCCACTTCACCTGTAGGAAGTTTAGAATTGATATTCTCTGCTGATCTCTCAGCAAGCACCCCGTCAAACCGGATCACAGTTTCTTTTGCAAGATGGCTGATTTTTTTCTGAAATTCCCTGTCGGGATAGATCACAACCTGGGTGATTCCATAATGATCACGCAGGTCGATAAAAAGCACTCCCCCATGGTCACGACGATTATGGATCCAGCCGCTCAACCGTACAAATGTTCCAATATCTTTACGGCGCAGTTCACCGCAATTGTGTGTCCTGTAAGGATGAGTTCCTTCGGTTTCGTCTTTCAGATCCGTCTTCTCCATCGTTGACATTTGAAAATCAGCCACAGTAAATTCCTTTATTCTGATATACGATACAATCTCTTATAAATCAGGGTCACAATGACTGCCTGAGGGTGCAAATCAAATAATATAGAATAGGAAAATATATTCAGATCAGGGTTTTTGCCACAGCGAAAACAGAGGAAGCCCGCGAAAATCAAAGATATTCAGACTCCGAAGAACTCCTCTTCCACCATGGCACAAAGAAGATGATAAGCCGGAAGATGCATCTCCTGGATGCAGGCAGTCACACTTGATGGAAAACAGACCGGAATCTGGCAGAGCGGAGCAAGAGCCCCGCCGCTCTCTCCAGTAAATCCTATAACCACCATATCAAGCATTCTGGCCACTTTGACCGCATTCAGGATGTTCGGAGAATTCCCTGAACAGCTCAGCACCCAGAGAATATCACCTGCTTCGCCATAACCAAAAACCTGCTGGGCATAGATCATATCCCCGGCAGTATCATTTACAACCGCTGTGATAAGAGCGGTCTGGCTCACAAGCGAAATCGCAGGAAGGGTCCTTTCCAGATGAGAAGAGATGTATTCCGCATCTGAATACCCAAGATCAAAAAGCTTTTTTTTCACATCTTCGCCGACATCACGCCTGATGCGGAATTTTTTCATCAGTTCACCTGCAATATGTTCTGCATCAGATGCGCTGCCTCCATTGCCACAGGTCAGTAGCTTTCCGCCATTACGGTAGCATTCACAAATAGCATTGAAGGCAGTGACCAGGCTCCCCCAGCACCTCTCCAACTGCGGATAACGGCTCAGACAGTCCTCAAAGAGCTTTTTTGGCCCATCTTTCACTTTGCTTCTCCGGGAAGAATCCTCACTGCACCTTTGTCTGCCGATGCTGCAAAGAGTGCATAGGCTTTAAGAGCCTGAGAAATAGGACGGTTACGGTTCTGAGGCTTGAAAGCATTCTCTCCCTTTGCCTCCTCAGCTTTACGCCTGTTTTCAAGCTCTTCTTTGGAAATCCTGACATTTATTGTTCTGGCAGGAATATCGATGTCGATGATATCCCCGTTGCGGATCAGGGCAATCTCACCTCCTGATGCTGCTTCAGGAGAGATATGTCCAATCGAGAGTCCCGATGTCCCTCCGGAAAAACGGCCATCGGTAATGAGAGCACATTCTTTCCCGAGATGTCTTGATTTTATGTAAGATGTGGGATAGAGCATCTCCTGCATCCCTGGCCCGCCCTTTGGACCCTCGTAACGGATCACTATTACATCACCGGATTCTACCTCGTTAAGGATACCCTCGCAAGCCTCTTCCTGTGAATCGTAAACACGGGCCTTTCCGCTGAATTTAAAGATGGATTCATCAACTCCGGCAGTCTTGACAACACATCCGTTAGAGGCAATATTGCCGAAAAGAACAGCCAGTCCGCCATCACGGTTGTAAGGATGAGCACAGTCCCTGATACATCCGTTCGTGCGATCCTTGTCCAGTTCCTCGTAATTGGAATCCTGTGATCCAAGTTTCAGATTTCTTCCGATTCCTCCGGGAGCACTTCTGTAGATGGATTCAGCTTCATCAGTACATTTATCACTCATCAGGTTGTAGGATTCAAGCACATCCTTAAGTACCCCGTCGACACGTTTCGTTGAGACATCAATCAATCCCGCCGCAGCAAGTTCACCCATTATCGACATAACCCCACCAGCGCGGTTGACATCTTCGATATGGTAATGTGAACTCGGAGCAACTTTACAGAGGACAGGAATCCTGCGGGAAAGTGCGTCTATATCTGATATTGAAAAGTCCACACCGGCAGACTGAGCGACAGCAAGCAGATGCAAAACTGTGTTGGTGGACCCACCCATTGCGATATCGAATGACATTGCATTCAGGAAATTCTGTTTTGTAGCAATGGAGAGCGGAAGAACAGATGTGTCTCCATTTTCGTAGTAAGCCTTGGTGATCTCTACGATTTTATTTGCAGCTCTTTCAAACAATTTGATCCTGTTTTTATGTGTAGAGAGGATCGTACCGTTTCCTGGAAGAGCATAACCAAGAGCCTCGGTCAGACAGTTCATCGAGTTAGCTGTAAACATCCCCGAACATGACCCGCAGGTGGGACAAGCTGTTTTTTCCAGTTCCTCTATTTCCTTATCCGAAACAGAATCATCTGCTGCCATCACCATTGCATCTATAAGGTCGTATTTCTTTCCTTTGAGAACACCAGCCTCCATGGGCCCACCGGAGACAAAAACAGCCGGGATATTAAGACGCATTGCGGCAATAAGCATTCCAGGAGTGATCTTGTCACAGTTGGAAATGCAGATCATCGCATCGGCCTTGTGCGCATTGCACATGTATTCCACACTGTCAGCGATCAGCTCCCGTGACGGCAAAGAGTATAGCATCCCATCATGCCCCATGGCTATGCCGTCATCGATAGCGATAGTATTGAACTCTGCGGCGAAACACCCCTTGCTTTCAATCACACTCTTTACATACTGCCCGATTTCATGGAGATGGACGTGGCCAGGTACAAATTGGGTAAAGGAGTTAACAATAGCGATAACCGGTTTCCCGATCTGTTCCTCTTTCATCCCATTGGCGCGCCATAAGCTGCGTGCTCCAGCCATCCTGCGTCCCTGTGTCGTTGTCGCACTCCGTAAAGTAATAGCCATATACACTCCTCCCGAATCGTGCTCTTATGCAGTTTAAACGAAGAAATTATCAGATTGCCCTCGACTCAATCTTCAACAGAGCTCCTGCTGCATATACACTGCAGTGTTTATCTGTATCTAAGATGAAGGATTAAAATAACGAATTTGAATTCTTTTATCAAGTAAAAGCCTATATTTCATGACTTTATTTTCTTCTCTGAAATAGTTTATTTAAACGGGATTATCACCATTATAAACACTAATGACATCAATGACTGCTTAACTTACAACAAAGCGAATGTAAATAAAATTACAGAAATCCGGAGAGCAGGAAAACAGTGGACTTTGTACAGGTAACTGATAAAAAAAGCATTGGACATCAGCGCCTCACGCTTTGTCCAATGCTCCAACTTTCAAGCGATACCGCTTATTACTTAATCATAATGAGCGGAGCGATAGTCAGCGAAACGATGCTAAGCAGCTTGATAAGGATATTAAGTGACGGACCGGCAGTGTCCTTGAAAGGATCACCAACTGTATCACCGATAACCGCTGCCTTGTGAGCCTCAGAACCTTTACCGCCAAATGCACCACCTTCGATATGCTTCTTGGCATTGTCCCATGAACCACCGGCATTTGCCATAAACAGCGCCATCATCACACCTGAGGCAGTAGCTCCGGCCAGAAGACCACCAAGCATTTGGGGACCGATCTCAGGGATGAAACCAATTACGATCGGAATCGCAACTGTCATCAAACCAGGAACAATCATCTGTTTGATAGCTGCCGCTGTAGCAATGTCAACACATTTTGCGTACTCAGCACGGCCTTTCCCTTCCAGAAGTCCGGGAATCTCTTTGAACTGACGGCGGACTTCACCGATCATGGCGAAAGCGGCTTTACCGACAGCCCCCATCGCAAATGATGAAAAAAGGAATGGATACATGGCACCCAAGAGCAATCCTACTGTTACAGAGGGATCTGTGATGTCAATAGAAGAGATGTTTACGGTTTCCCTGTAAGCGGCAAACAGAGCAAGAGCTGTAAGAGCGGCTGAGCCGATCGCGAAACCCTTTCCGATAGCAGCGGTCGTGTTTCCCACAGCGTCAAGTTTATCAGTCCTTTTGCGGACCTCTTTCTCCAGTTCGGCCATTTCAGCCAGACCACCGGCATTATCACTTATCGGACCATAAGCATCAACCGCCAGTTGGATACCGGTTGTGGCAAGCATACCTACCGCAGAAATCGCTACTCCGTACATACCAGCAAGCTGATAGGAAAGAAGAATAGCGGCACCGAGGAAAAGAATCGGCAATGCAGTTGAAACCATACCATTTGACAAACCAGCGATGATATTTGTGCCAGGACCGGTAGTAGATGCTTCGGCAATTTTACGTGCCGGGCCTTTTGATTCAGCAGTGTAGTACTCTGCTAACATTCCAATCGCCACACCTGCAATAAGGCCGCCGATTGTTGCCCAGAATATTCCAACAGACTGATAGGTAACTCCGCCAATAGTAAAAGTAGCAGGAGAGAGATATTTGATCACAAAAAAGGATGCTATTGCCATGGCAATAGCCGCACCGAATGATCCGGTGTTAAGAGCAGCCTGCGGGTTTCCGCCTTCCTTTGTCTTTACAAAGAAAGTGCCCAGAATCGAAAGAAGAATCCCAAGACCTGAGAGCGCCAGTGGAAGTGCAACAAGATTCAGATTTCCAATAGCTGCACCAAGAACCATTGTACCGATGATTGCACCTATATAGGATTCGAAAAGATCTGCACCCATACCTGCCACGTCACCAACATTGTCTCCAACATTGTCGGCAATTGTTGCCGGGTTTCTGGGATCATCTTCCGGAATACCAGCTTCCACTTTACCAACCAGGTCAGCACCGACATCAGCACCCTTTGTGTAGATTCCACCGCCAACGCGGGCAAAGAGTGCAATGGAGCTTGCGCCCAGAGAGAAACCTGTTACTATGGGCAATACTGTCGACTTGATTACAGCCACATCGGTGGCATTGGGTACCAGCTTAATAAAAACAATTAAAGAAAGTGACAGTCCAAGCAGACCCAGACCAACCACACACATTCCCATAACAGAACCACCAGCAAAGGCCACAGCAAGGGCCTGAGGAAGTCCCCGGCGTGCAGCATTGGTTGTTCTCATATTCGCCGCTGTCGCGACCCTCATTCCGAAAAAGCCGGCCAGAGCCGAGCAGAACGCACCAAAAACAAAAGCTGCTGCCGTAAATCTAACCCAACCGGTGTAGGCTACAGCCAGAAGAATAGCCACAACTACTACAAAAATCGATATTACCTTGTATTCACGTGACAGGAAAGCCATAGCGCCTTCTCTGACTGCTTTACCAATCTCTCTCATTTTCTCAGTGCCCGGGTCCTGCTTATTTACCCATGCAGCTTTGAACCAGGCATACAACAAGGCAATGGCACCACAGCCCAAAGCCGCCCACAAATACGTTTCATTCATAACGCCTCCTAGAATTTAAAAGGGATACAGAAATCAACAACAGAGTGAATTTACGAGGATTTTTTGAACCGATTATCACGATTAGATACCCGCAGCCCGCGTTTCTGAACCGTTAAAAAAAAGAGTATTAAAATAATTGTTAACTCTCCCACTGGCAACTAAGCAAAACGTAAGATATAAGATATGAAATAAACAGGCAGCTTACTGCTTGAGAGTGTCCGGCTTTGATTGAGGGGCAGGCGCCTTCAGGCTGTCAAAAACTGCACCTGTGACTTTCTGTACTGATGAATCTGCGGGAGCCGAAACCGGGCGAGGTTGAGATTGCTTTACATCCGGAGAGGTGTTTTTTTCCTTATCCACACCGTTCTCCTTAACACCTGAAACAGTCTTCTCTTCGGGCACCGAAATCGCCGGCTCTTCATCAGAGGTTTCGGTTTTTATGAGCGGGCGGCCCGAATCTTTTTCCAGCTTCTGAAGGACCTCATTAGCAGTATAGGAAACAGCATCGTTTGTGTCATTTGACAATTCCTGTATCAGAGAAACGGCTCTGGCCTCTTTTAACTTCCCCAGGGCAATAAGACACTCTATCTTCATCTCAGGGGTATGTGCCTGCGAAAGTATTTTTATCAGAGTGTCAGCCGCTGCTTTTGATCCGGTCTCCCCCATTATTGAAATTGCCAAAGTACGAACCTTCAGGTCTTCATTGCTGTCCTGCGCTATTTTACCCAGCGCAGGAAGCACTTCTTCTTTGTACCCGACCAGTTCCTGTATGACACTCTTTGCCTGTTCCGGTTCGAAAAACTCCTGAGAATATAGATCTTTCAGGACAATTATCTTCTGCAAGGCGAGAAAGCCTATCTGACCCTGCCCGTCAATACTACTGTCAAGAATAGCCGAAACAGCCCTGTTGGTGCTTTCAATTCTGGAACTGCTTGTCGAAATTACCCTTTGGAGGCTGTCGATCTTACTGCTAAGTAATTCTATCTTTCTGTTCTGTTTTTCCAGCCGCTCCTCTATACTGGTAAAACCATCGATTTTCCCTTTACTGAGAAGACTTCCCTGGAACTTAAGCCCTATCCATACACCCGGTTTCACATAAGAAGCATTGTGAGATCCGGTAGTGTCAATAGGTTTCTTACTTGCAAACATCCCGGTGATATCAACCGCTCCGGCTGAAAGCTCAATACTGCTTTTGAAAAATCTCCAGTTCAGAAAAGCGGAAGGATGGAAAATCCGGTCCCTGAGGTGAGCCTCGAGTGTCAGGTAGACTCCCCTGCCCAGATATGACTCCACTCCCACAAAAGGGTTGAATATCTCCTTATCATTTCCCGGAATCGACATAAACCCGCCATGAAAACGGACCCTCATAAAATCGAATCCCTTGCCAAGAGCCAGATACAGCTCACTTTTCAATGAATCAGGTGCGATATCGTAATAGTATGCCTCTTTATGGGAAAAGATATTTCTTACACCGATTGCCAGCGATGGCATCCAGGGCTTTGTCTCCCCTAAAACTCTGGCCTTTATTCCGAGATTGAATCCTCCGGTATACCCTGCTTCAAGATTTACCCATTCTATGAGCCCCAGAGTAAACATTCCGGCCGTCTTGAAGGAAAAGTTCAGTGAACTGTCGCTGAAAAGATAGGTATGGGCTTCAACTATATACTTTCCGCCCTCGAGCAGATCCGCATCAGGAATTATGTGATTTGTGCTCCATCTTGTAGCAGAATGAACGGAATAATAACCTGACAAAACCAGGAAAAACAGAAAGAGAGTTTTTCGGAAAGATCTGCTCATCAGAATTTTTACAGGAAAAGTTATTCAGGCATTCTTCAATGCAATCGAAGAATGCCTTCAGAAACTTACTTCTCATTACCAGGGGAGAACATCTCCTCATCCTGCTCAAAATTGATGCTTCCCTGGTTATCCTCAGCAACAGCAATTGATTCATCCTGTTGATCATTTCCCGCATGTACCTGATCCTGTACTTCCAGATTGACCGACTCTTCTACAGGTGGTTTCGGAAGACGATCCCTGATCTCTTTCAGCAGACGGATAATTACATCATTCTGCTTTATGAGTTTCTCGTTGAGATTTATCGATTCCCTCCTAAATCTGTCAGTACGTCGTCTTGGGTGCTGAGAGGAGAATCCACTGTTAGAATTACCATTATATGAAGAATTACCGTAACTGTTGTAATTGGGATTAGAATTATAATTGTGATTTTTCTCGTATTTAGGCATCATTGGTTTCCTGTTTAATTGATTGGACATAATACGTGATGATTCATCACTACTCATGAAGGTAACTCCTTTCTTCACTTATGAAGATCTGCTGGATTGAAGGGAATAATATCCCGTGTTTTTGGTCTGGACTCTTGATAGTCCTGAAGAGATGTGTGATGTATGAATTTTCTCTAAGTATATAATCTTGGAGATGGATGAGACAAGGGGTTTTAAAAGCCGGGTGAAAGGAAGCAATAGCTGCAATGCAATGCAAAAGCCATGGCGAACTTTGGATTTTAGATCAAAATAATCAGACAACAGAAATCATTTCCCTGGTTAAAATAAGGTAATCATAATATCTAATCACGACAATCAGAGATCATTTTTTCTCTGTAAAATTTCCTCAGACCGGTAAGTGCGTCATCAGCAGGAATCTCAGCGGCATCAGTCTGATGTGTAAACCAGGTTATCTGACGCTTGGCATATCTGCGTGTGTTTCTCTTTATCTGTCCAATGGCATCATCTAAACTGTATTCTCCCCTCTCTACACCAAAGAGTTCCTTATACCCGACACACTGCATGCCTGGGGAATCCTTCCCATAACCGCATTCCCTCAGTCTGAGAAACTCATCGCAGAGCCCCGTATTCACCATTTCCTCGACCCGGCAGTTAATCCTGTCATAGAGTACTTCCCGGTTGACAACCAGCTTCGCAGAGATGAACTCCACCCCTTCAGGAGCACTTCTCTCTCTCATCCCTGAGATTTTTTCCCCTGACTGATAAAACACAATCAAAGCCCTGACTATCCTTTGCAAATCGTTTGGATGAAGTTTTAAGGCGATCTCAGGATCCTTTTCCATCAGTTCCGCATGAAGTGCAGCACTCCCCTTTTCCCTTCCCCTTTCCATCAACTCATCTCTGAGTCCAGGATCAGAATCCACCTGTACCCCAAGCCCTTCACTGAGACTTCTGAAGTACATTCCAGTCCCGCCGCAGACAAGTACCGTCTTCGAATTGCCAGCCAGTTCTCTAATGATCTTCAAAGAATCTTCAGCAAACCTGAAAGCAGAGTATCTTTCCGATGGTTCGATTATATCGACAAGCCAGTGTTTCACTGCCCGGAGCTGATCTACTGTAGGCTTGGCAGTTCCAATGTCCATATTTCTGTATATCTGACGAGAATCACAGGAAAGAATCTCCCACCCAAACTCCTGAGCCAGCTTTATGGCCAGTTCGGTTTTCCCTGACGCAGTAGGGCCCAGAAGCACAGGAACCCTGATTAGTTTTTTCTTCACTCTGATATTACCTTGATTTGAACCTGAGAAAAAGGCTATTTTCCACTATTCTATTGCCCCGTCGGAGTACCCATATAAAGAATTGACCCGATGCAATTTCGAATTATCTTCTCCATATTTGTTACCACACTGGTGTTTCTTGCTGTACTCCTCGGAATACGTTTCGGATATCTGGAAAAAGTAATCGAATTCAGTAAACTGCCAAAGCAGGAAAATAAAAAAGAAGCAGTCTCAAAATCGGTTAAAAGCAACACATCACTGGATTCTGTTCTGAAACAGTGCTTTACTTCCCTTGAAATTCCGGAAAACCATTACAAAAGACGATTTTCACTGGAAGACTCCACTCTGCTGATCAATATCCAGGTTCCCCGTGGAAAACCAATGGAATGGATCGTATGGTTCATCACATCATCTGTTTCCCCGACCGGGTACAGGGTTGATGATTGTTCCTATTATTCTGAGCAGAAAGGCTGCCGGCTCAACTTTTCCAGCCCAAAGCCGGATAAACCAAAACTCATCATAAGCATGAAATATTCCACCGCTTTCTTCAGCCAAACAGCCAGCATGGCTATTCTGATCGAAGATTTCGGTTTCTCCGCTGATGAAACCAGTGTAGGTTTTCTCTCCTTTCCTGAACCGCTCACAGTTGCTTTATCGAGCACTAAAAAGCTCTCCACATGGACAGCCCAGATAGCCAATGAGTATCACAAAGAGATCATTCTGATGATTCCCATGGAGCCTATCCCCCGATCTTCTAAATACGCCAGTTCTGCAATACTGGTGCATTATCCTGAGGAAAAGATCCGCTCCATACTGAATACAGCAATTGAATCGGTTCCCCATTTCGCCGGCTTCTGCAATTACTGCGGAGATAGAGTGCTTGAGGATTCCCGTGTCATGCAGATTATTTTAAGCGAGGTCTCAAAACACAAATCCTACTTTATAATGACCCCGGGCAGCCGTAAATCAGTTGCCGGATCAATTGCCGCCAGGATGAATGTCCCTTTCAGAGAAGTTGATTTTACCATCAACTCAAAACTTTCCACAAGTGCCATTCAGGATACATTGAGCCATTTCGCAGCTATAGCACAGAAACGAGGACAGGTTCTTATAAAGGGAACAGCTTCCGCCTCCCTGATTACTGCTCTGAAAAACGCTCTGCCCGCACTCAAACAGAACGGAATCAGATTGATTTACGTTTCAGAGACTCTTAAACCATAATCTTCTTGATTTAACACCTCCGTGGTAATTTTTTGTGACTTAACTCTGTAAAATTCACCTTCTGTACGTCATTAATGAAGACCATAATTAACCGGATTAAATGAATTTCTTGATTTTTACCAGAAAAAGATTTTTATTGATCTAAGCGAATTATCTGCGCAGAAAGAGTAATACTTCAGATAAAGAAATGAATTATCGTAAAGGAGAGCATGATGGCGACCTTAGGGGTTAATGTAGATCATATAGCAACGATTCGTCAGGCCAGAGGCGGAAAAGATCCCGACCCTGTTCAGGCTGCCGTTCTCTGCGAACTCGCAGGAGCTTCAGGAATCACAGCCCATCTTCGCGAAGACCGGCGCCATATCCAGGACAGAGATATCTATCTGCTCAAGCAAACCATCTCGACACGCCTCAACCTGGAAATGGCACCTACATCGGAAATGATTAAAATTGCGGTGGATGTACTCCCTTATATGGTCACCCTCGTTCCAGAAAAACGGGAGGAACGCACAACTGAGGGAGGCCTGAATGTTCGCGAACGGGAAAAGGAACTATCAAAGGCAGTCGAAACATTTAAGAATAACAATATTCTGGTAAGTCTTTTCATCGATCCGGACCTCAATGAGATCAAAGCAGCAAAAAGAACCGGCGCCACCCACATTGAGCTCCATACAGGCTTTTACTCAAATGCCTCCTCTGCCCAGGCTGTTGCAGAGGAACTGGGGAAACTCAAGGATACAGCAATGGCAGCAAAAAGTTTTGGATTGCATGTCAATGCAGGGCACGGTTTGAATTATCAGAATGTAACTCCTGTAGCAGAGATACGTTACATGGAGGAGTTGAATATAGGCCATTCAATAGTCGCCCGTTCATCACTGGTCGGTCTTGAAGCTGCTGTCAGAGACATGATCGCGCTGATCTGATGGATTTGCAAAACCATGTACGTTCCCGGGGCGGAACAGGAATCGATATTTGGATACTGATACCGACCCTGGGAAAAAATCAAATGCGACCCTGCATGCGGTGTATCCGAACTTATACTACGGGCATTTTCCAATCAGTAAAGCCGCAGGGAACGATTCGAAAAGCTCTCCGGCATTTATCCCGTTTTCAAATGTTAATTCCCTCCCGGTTATCTCTTCTTTACAAGTAAATACCCCCTGAGGTATCTCTACATAGGTATCCTTCCACACCTTTGCTCCGAGCGGCAGTTCATCGGGAGAGATCACAGAAACAAGAAACCTGGGAACTGCTACAATCATCCGTTCCTCACCCCATTCTCTTGCAAATGCTATAATGCTTCTTTTGAAAACTCCTCCTGTTTTAAGATGCTTGTAACACCCGGACTGAAAAAGTTCTTTGTTCCTCCTTCTCGCCTCAAGACATCTGTAAATGAGAAACATCTTTACTCTTCCCTCTGTGCTCTCCATCAGGAGATCCCTTAGAAAACCGCTGTTGATTTCGGACTGTTTCAACTGCCTGAGAATATCAGCCCTTTTAAGGAAATCGACCTCACGTCTGTTGTCAGGATCCACAAGGCTGAGATCTAATAGCTCGGTTCCCTGGTAGAAGTCAGGAAGTCCGGGAGAGACGATTTTCAGAAGGCACTGGGAGATGGAATTGAAGATGCCGTAGGAAGAGATTTTCTGCTGAAACCGGATGAATTCATCAATAAATTGACCGGATATATCCCTGTCGAGAGCTTTATCTATGAAGTCGGAAAGTGCTTTTTCATACTCGAAATGAGGATCAACCCAGCCTGTATGCTCCTTGGCCTCCTTTACAGCCTTCAGCATGTACTGGCTGATCCGTTTTGTGTATTGCTGGTAATCCTCAGAGAGATTGAAGGTGCCGATAAGAGTCTGATAAAAAAGGTACTCATCATTGGGGTCAGGCATCTGCCTGCCATTGTATACGGTTTTCCACCTGCTGTTGAGCTTGCTGCATTTTTTCAGGAATTTCTCCCATTCCCGTGGCATCTCAGAGAGCACATTTATCCTTGCCCTCACATCCTCACCCCTTTTGGTATCATGGGTTGATGTAGTATTCATGGTGTTTGGCCACGATTTAAGCCGTGAGGAGCAGAATGAGTGGAATGCAGCAGCCCTGATGCCAAAGATATGCGGCCAGCTTCCCACTTCGTTAAGAGAACAGAGCCGATTGTAAATGTAAAGTACAGTATCCTCGAATCCTTTTGCCATCAATGGACCGGTAAACTGCTGAAATCTCATAAGCACATTGGTCCATTCCTGTTTCTCCTGTTCAGATGCTGATTCTTCATACTGAAGCAGGAGGAAACGCTCTATGAATGCGAACTCTCTTGAAAGTCCCGGCTCAAGAGCTTTGGCAGCGGAAATCGCGTATTGAAGATGATCCCGGTCAATTCTGCTGAACGATCTGCCGTTAATATAGGAGCGGTAAACAGGAAAGCAGGAAAGCAGTTCTACAAGCGCTCTTCTCAGACCGTAAAGAGTTATATCGGTGCCCCTGCGGTCTCTTCCGCTTACCTTTTTAATCAACAGTGCCAGATTATCGATATCACCTGCCATATGTTTGCTTATAATAAGTCTTTTCTTTTCTGTTAACAGACTCTTGAAATCCAGTCTTTTACCTGTAAATGCACTGTAGATCTGCTCAAAGAGTTTTCCGTTTCTGCGGTAGCAGAAAAGATTATTGACATAGTTGCAGAAGTCATATCCGGTGGTACCCTGAATCGGCCATACATTCGGGAGCGGCTCCTGGAAGCCGAGAATCTTTTCCACAATTATGTAACTCTCCGGCGCTCCCTTTCTGAGCCGTTCAAGGTAGAGATGAGGATCATAGAGACCGTCGATATGATCCACCCTGATACCATTTATCTTTCCCTGGTTTATCATCTCGAAGATAAACTCGTGGGTATCACGGAAAACCTGCTCGTCTTCCACCCTCAGAGAGATCAGATCATTTACAGTAAAGAATCTTCTGTAATTCAGTTCCTCTGTTGCCACTTTCCAGAATGAGAGCTTGAAAACCTGCTCCGCGTGCAGCGCATCGAGAAGAGAAAATGTCTCCGGTTTGCCGGGAATTCCGTTTATCTCCCTTAGCAATTCATCGATGAATGCCTGAATAGCACTCTCTGTAGTGTAGAGTTCCCACAGTATAGCCTTGGTGAATTTCACCTGCGTTCTTCGGGCTTCCATCTGGTGTGCAGCGGGAAGGTTTTTAATTGAGTAAAGTACCCCCAAAAGTTTCAGAAACCCCGGGTTGGATACTCCCTGTTCTGTTTTCAGTCTGTCAAGGTTTCGATCCAGTATTAAAGCGTAAGTCTCGATTCGCAGAGGAAAGAAATGGGAATAATACCTGATTGCAAAGCCATTCTGATCGTACGTTAATTTAATCTCACCTCTCTCAAGGCATTCCCCGTAGATATCTCCAAGAATCGGAGCCAGAAGCCTTCCCCGCAGAGATTCATAGGGATGATTCCAGTCAATATCGAAATAGTGAAGCGGAAGAAATGCGGGACCGTTTTCAAACAGATCCATCAGCAGTTTATTACCGCTGTCAAAGGCCATGTGGTTAGGCACTATATCCTGTATCCAGCCCATCCCGGCCCTGGCCACCTGCTCTGTGAGCAGATCAAATTCATCCCTGTCCCCTATCTCATTGTTGAGAAATCTTGGATCGGCAATATCGTAACCATGCATGCTTCCTTTCCTGGCTTTGAAAATCGGGGATGCATAGATGTGGGAGATACCAAGTTCCTTTAGATATGGAATTACAGCCAGTGCATCTTTAAACGTAAAAGAGGGGCTGAACTGGAGTCTGTATGTCGAAAGAGGAATTTCCATCTGCACATTTCCCGCAGGAAGGTATTTTTTTGATCAATTTGCAAATAATATGCCGCGTTAGAGTAACCATCACCTCTGGCTTTTCTCACCGCATTGCAGATGGAATTCCGTTTGCAAAAAAAATAACGCATAATCCAGCAATAACGGATTGTCCCTGACGAATTCTGCTCACACTACAACTCACTAAAATGGCAGAAAATACAGAAATGATAGTAAAGCCGGCACAAACAAGCACTGTCGGATCGATTCCCTCCAAAAAGTCACTACTTTCAAAACTGGGAGGTATCGAAGTAGGCTGCGAAAAGACCAGAAGTGCGCATCTGTTCAGCCTCCGGGACGGAGTATTCGCAAATGGCATGCTAGCTTTTACCGAGACATTCTCTGTTGCAACCGCTGTATATCTCAAGACTCCTGCAGTGCTGATCTCTCTGCTTGGCAGCCTCCCGCTTCTGCTCTGTGGCAATCACCGGTTTTTCCGTTTTCTTCTTCAGCTTGTTGGGAGGCTTTTTATCTACCCGGCTCCCAGTACTGATTGGATGGCAGTTGCACACTTTGCTCCTTGTTTCAACAATTCTAAGATTAGCCGTATATCTGTTGATGTTCCTGAGGTTTCCCACAATTGAGCTGCAAAACGTGAAATCACTGGATCTGTTCTTCCAGATACCTGGTCACAGATCAGGTATGGGCCTCCTGAGAAACGCTTTCAGAATATTCAGGAACAAATAACATGTTGATTGCCCGACAAAAGCCATTTCAGTTATTTTTAATATTCTTTGGCAACCATTTTTCCGCTCATGCTTCTCCTTGCATGATTGGTAAGTGTAATCACCTTAGCTGTACTTTTCCTAATGAGGTTTTATTGTGCAGATTCTCATTTCAATTACAATTCTCCTTCTAAGCACGATTTCTTCACATTCTGCAGAAAAGCTGACACTTCAGTTTTTCGGCTCAAATACCTGCGGTGAGTGCCTTGAGATCAAGGAAGAACTCCTTTTTCCTGCTCAAAAGCAGTTCAGAGACAGGCTTCAAATAAACTTCTACAATACCGATATCGATTCCACCATCAACCAGTTAATCAGGTTAGAGCAAATTTATGGTGTAAAAAACAGTTCGGCTCAGATGCTTTTCTTCCCTGACACTTTCCTCTCCGGCGCCGACGATATCATGAAGTTCGGGCTGCCGATGATTAAAATCAGGATCGATGAGAACCAAGCAGGCGCCGGTCCAACTGTTGATACGGATGGAGAACCCACAGACGCTCTCAGGAACAAAGTAATGGACTGGGGCTTTTTTGTGGGCAGCCTTGTTGCAGGACTTACCGATGGCATAAATCCCTGCGCCATTGCAACAATGATATTCCTTATCTCTTTTCTGGCGACCCGCAAAAAGTCCAGACGTGAGGTACTCACAATTGGCTTGGCATACACTGCAACCGTTTTCTTCACCTATTTTGCCATGGGACTGGGCCTGAAAGGAATCCTCGAGCATATCCGCGCCTATCACCAGATATCTACGACGATCCGCTGGGGAGCATTTGGATTTGCGCTTCTTATCGCAGCACTGAGTTTCAGAGATGCATATGTATACCACAAAACCAGGCGTTCAGAAAAGATAAGTCTTCAGTTGCCAAAATCGGTAAAACTGCAGATCCATAAGGTTATATCAGGAAGCCTCAGCGGGAAAGGCATTATTATCGGTTCAATTATTGCCGGATTCCTCGTCACCCTGCTTGAGGCAATCTGCACAGGGCAAATGTATCTGCCCTACATCGTGGCTATGACACAGAGAGATTCTCTCCGCATTACAGGTTATCTCTATCTGATTTTTTATAACTTCCTGTTTGTACTACCACTGCTTATTGTAATGGTGCTTGCTTTTTTCGGTCTGAAATGGAACGACCTCGCAAAAAGCACCGGCAAACACATGGTAGCACTTAAAGTCACTCTGGGATTGGTGATGGTCGGACTGGCACTGTACCTGGCAAGCGGGATTCTGTAAAGCAGTGTAAAGAAAAACACTGCTTATTTCTCCCTTGACATCGATTCTCTTTTCGCCCTAACAGTCTCTATCTGTTCTCTGACTCTTCTTATCTCTTCGTCAAGTTCGGTACTTCTGAGACGCAGTTTCTGAATCTCCATACGTTCCTTTTTAATCTCTGAACTCAGCGTAGTTTCCTTATCCTGATACTCTTTTATGGCCTTCATCAGTTCACCATGATTTTTATACTTGTAAACATAGTCGGGAAAAGATTTCTCTTCTTTCGACTCTTCCTTCTGTGCTCCCTGCAGTTCTGTTTTGCCTGTTTGTTTTTCAGGAACGGGTTTTTCTTTCTTTTCACCGGAAACGCTTCTTGCGGCCGCACGAGGCAACTTTACAGTAGATTTATACTTCTGAGTAGTATCGATCATCGCCGTAAAAACTATGGCAATCCCCTTATTCACAGAATCGGTGGCTGTTGCCTCCACACATATAACATTGTCACCGCCCTTTACAAGAGAACTGACTTCAGAAAGGCTGTCGATACGCTGCAATCCTCCATCACCTGCCGAATCACTTATAGCAAGCGTTCCATTGATAAACAGGCGATATTTCACTCCTGCAGCAAGATACAACGCGGCTCTTTGCGGCATTCCGTTCAGGAAGACATTTTTCCAGAAGTAAACATTATTCCAGTCCTTATTTCCCCAGATCACCGGTACCTTCTCCTTCATACCGGGAATCGACACCTGCCCGGTCTTGAGAGCCTGAGACCAGCCATCCTGCGGCGGATCAAATCCATTCCACTTTTCCACACTGTCTGCCCTGGTTATCCACTCCACACCGCTCCGGAACACCTCTTTTTGGAAAAATGACGCTCCGTATTTTCCAGGACTCAGCCTGGCGAGGCTCTCAAGAATCTTTCCATGCCACCTGTTGTTCTGAAGTTTCCTTCCGCGAATGTTCTTCAGCGCGTCTTCGTATGCAAAGATGGCGTTGTCCTGAAGTTCAAAGACAATATCTTCAAGTTGAAACAGCAGATCTTCCCTCTCCTCTTCGCTCATCTTTTCTGAAACATTTCCGGCATTCTTTAAAATCTCAACTGAAAGGCTGTCATACCCGCTACCCAGGAGATAATTGACATACACATAATCGTCCTGACACTTTATTGCAGAAGTATCACTGAGGTTAAGAGAATCGATCTGATCGAGCACATACTCATAATACTTCACTGCATCAGCCTTAAGGGGTGCGATGGTTTCGATGATCTGCTTCAGATATTGATAGTAATGCAGTGGTTTTCCCTTGATCTCCTTTGGTACAGGGGCATTCTGCATGGCAGCAATTGCTTTCAGCAGGTACTGCCCTGAGGTCCTGTAACTCTCAGCAAGTCTCCTGTTGGCTCTCCGTACCCACTGACGCTGGTCGGAACCGAGAGAATCGAAATTTACAGAGATCTCAATAGCCTTTTTATAAGGCACAAAGGATTTCTGCAAGAGCTGAGATGCCGCGGTATAAATCTCTTTTTCCAGAAGTGCACCTTTTATGGGATCAATTCTGGGACGTTCCTGCTTCTCCCAGGCATCAGAAAGCTCCTCATAGAGCATCCCTACTCTGCATGCAGCCTCAAACATCCTCTCGCTCTGGTAATGCAACACTCTTTGATATGCCTTGGCAGCCTCTGCAAGCAGATCAGATTTCTCTTTCAGTGAATTCTTAAGCTGGCTTTCAGGCAACTGAAATTTAATCTGCAGAAACTGCTCCCTTTTAAGATTACCCAGGCAATAGGCCGCTTCAGCCGCATAGAAATTGTTTGTCTCCAGACCCTCCTGGGCAAAACGAACATTCTGCTGTTCAACCTGCTGGAATCCAAGAATTGCGTTTTCGATATCTTTCTGCTCATAGTTGCATTTTGCAATCATAAACAGAGCTTCGATTGCTTTTACGCTCCTTGGGAATCGTCTGACAAAATTCCTATAAAGAGTGACAGCCTTTTCATACATGGCTGCTTTAGCATAGAATGCAGCCGATCTGAGCAGTATTGCCTCAACATCCTTTTCCTCGGGGTAAAGAGAAGAGTACCTTTCATTTGCCTCTGCCATTTTGTCAAGTTTGCCCAGCTTTTCATAACAAAAACCCAGATTAAACAGTGCATCTTTGGCTTTGTCAGACTGTGGGTAGTTTGCCACTATCAGTTCGTAAGATTCAGCCGCCTTGTTGTATCTGTTTGCTTTCTCGTAGTCACCGGCCGCATTGAAAAGAGCTGCAGGAGCAAGCTTTGAATAAGGATACTTCTTCACCAGTTCGCCATAGCTGTTGCATGCATCTGTCCAGTTCTCACTCTTTTCAAACGCCTCTGCTGCATTGAAAAGCACCGCATCCCCATACTCACTTCCGGGATACTTCTGCTCAATGGAAAGAAATACTGCAGCAGCATTCTGGAAATCGCCCTCTGCAAACAGTTTTTTGGCATTGAGAAACTCGGCCTGTAGCAAAAGCTTATAGGATGTTTCCCGCTGAACTCTATCACCGGATTCTTTCCAGACTCTCTGGAAAGCCTTGATTGCACCCGACCAGTTTTCCTCTCTGAAATGACACTGTCCTGAAAGCAGAAGAGCCTCATAGTATTGCGCGTTCTGCGGACCAAGTTTCAGGATACGGCCGTAAACCTCAATCGCCTTCGGGTAGATTTGTCTGTTGAAGTAAACAGCCCCCATACTGAGGAGAACTTTACCAAGTGATGAGCCGTTTGGAAAAAGCTCAGTGTAATTGTTTACAGATTCCAATACTTTCAAACCGGCAAAATCAACACTCCCTTTCTGTAACAGAGAATCGGGTGGGAGAAGTGACTGGGCGATTCCGATTGCGTTAAGAGCCGCCATTTCTCGTCTGTAGGAGTCGATAGAGGTTTTTCTGCTGAAGCTTATGTACTGATTGTATGCTCCGGGTTTATCCAGAAGCTTTGTATCCAGTATAACCGCCAGATTCCACTGAGCCTCTGCAGCATTTGGATGCTCAGTGTACAGTTCAACCAGTTTGCGGTAGTTCTCAGCCGCTTTTTCATAACCGGCACTGTTCCTGCTCTCTTCTGCTTCTCTGTAACTGGCATCCGCTACAAACAAACCAATAGATATTGCCATGGAATCAACTGTGGCTACAAGCTGGCTGTCTCTGGAACTCAAAGATTTCTGCCATTCCCCACCTTTACTGTATAAATCATAGAACTGCTGTCTGATAAAATTCGCAGAATCAGGCATCCCCTGGCTCTCATAAAGCTTTATCAGATTCACATTGACCTCGGGGGCCAGACGAGAGAATGGGTATTCCTCAAGAAGCCTTTTATAAACACTTATAGCAACTTTAAAGTCCAAGTCCTCTTCCCGAAGTTCCCCGATTCTCCTTAAAACCAGAGCCGAATAATCTGTATTGCCCACAAGCTTCAGAAATTTAACAGCGCCTTCAACATTTCTCCCCTCATCAAAACTGATTGCGATATAATCGACAGCTTCACCTCTCAGAAGAGGGTTCACAACCTGTTTCTCCTCCATTTTTGAGGGATCAAAGTCAAGATCTGCCTCCTCAATCAGGTATTTGAAAACCGCTATCGCCTCATCATAGTTGTCAAGCATGTAATAACACCATCCCAGATGATACAGTGCCTGGATAAACTGTGGATGATCCCGGTAAAAAAGCACCTTCCGGAAAGCATCCATGGCCAGGTTATATCCCCTTCCGCTGTCAATTCTGGGGTGGTCAAAATAGTAACGTCCGATATTCATGTTGGCTTCAACGAAATACTCCCCTTCAGGATACTTCTGAACCAGATCCTTGAGAGTAGCAATTGCTTCTTCCTCCATACCCTGTTTCTGCTGCGCCATTGCCTTGTAAAACATGGCATCATCTGTAACTTCACCTCTGGGATACAGAGTAATTATCCGATCGTAAAGTTCAATTGTTTTTTCCAGTCTGTATTCAGGAAAAACGGCGCTGTCTCCCCCGCTTGCCATCATCTTTTCATATTCTCTCAAAGCAACCTCAAAGTCATCATTGGCCTGATCGAAATAAAGCTCAGCAAGCCTGAAAAGTATCTGGGGGTTATAACGGTTTCTCGGGTACACCTCAACCATCGTTTCTATGTGATTAATTAACCTTTCCCTGTCACCCTTTATCCCTGCCTCCAGCCGGTCGATATCCTCGTTAACCTGCTTGTCTCCCTGTTTTAAAGCCTCTTCCCTGCCTGCTCCAGTGCTTTTTCTAACCTTTGAAACCTCCTGGGCAAGCTTTTTCAGCTCTTCTTTTTTGTCAATATATTTCAGGAAAGCCCAGTCTACAAATCTTGCCTGCATCTCCCCATCTGCTTTTCGGTCGAGAGAATCGTTTTCAAAACAGTCCTCAAGAACCACATTGTATTCCTGCTCTGTGTCGGCCTTTTCCTGTTCAACTGCTTTTATGACTGTAGCAATACTGTCAATCACTTTTAATGTAGAACTGTCAGAGGGAGTATTTCTGAGTGATTGAGAGAGGATCTCAAGCTCCTTAGTCCCGGTCCGCAAAGAGTCATGCAATCTGGCTATCCTTTCCTTCAATAAAACCAGATACCGCCTTTCAGCCAGATTTGGAACCTTCTTCAAATCACCCTTTTCATCTGTTCTTAAAGGATCTACCTGATCGAGCAGCGCATCAAATTTATTCTGGAGATTTTTTATCTTATCGATATTACCCCTTGCCAGTATCAGCGATTTTTCATCCTGGTTTTTAATGGCATCGTACTCTATAATCTGCCAGTTTTTAGCCATATCGGTAAGTCTGTCAATCTCTTCAAATACTTCAAACTTCAGCCTGGCATCAAGTATCTGCCTGTGAATCAGACTGCTTACCTGATTGGCAGCTTTCTGATTGCCAAGTCCGGTGTAAGCCTGTTCAAGAATAGAGGCCATGTCGAAATAATACGGACTGTTTTTATTACTGCTGAGAAATCTGCGTGCAATATCACGTGCATCCTGATACTGCTTTATTTCCAGTAAGGATCTTGCAATCTTAACCAGAGATAACTGATATCGCCTGGAATCTCTGGAAATCGTACGGTAATAACCAAGTGCTGCTTTTGC
Organism: Fibrobacter sp.; assembly: GCA_012523595.1. Taxonomy (NCBI): domain Bacteria; kingdom Pseudomonadati; phylum Fibrobacterota; class Fibrobacteria; order Fibrobacterales; family Fibrobacteraceae; genus Fibrobacter; species Fibrobacter sp. The sequence goes on along the minus strand of JAAYIG010000183.1, from coordinate 5,144 downwards.
ATTTCCCTGTTGATAATAGATATCACCAATCAGAATCGCAGCCTCAGAACTTAAATCCGGATCCTTCGACTTGTGCCTGACCTCCTCAAGCACTACCTGAGCCTTCTGAAGCTGATTCTGCCTTATGTAGCAAAGCGCTGTGATAAACCCTGCATTCAATGCATGTCTGGAGTTTTTTGGTATCCTTGACAGCAGGTCAAGTGATTCTTCGTAATTCTGATGTCTGTAATGGAGAACCCCCGCTATGTAAAGAGCAGCATTCAACAGGGGATGCTTGCTGTAAGCCTCCTGAAAAACTGTCAGTATACTGTCTGCGGTCTCGATTTCACTGCTGCCTGCTGCATACTCCATCAGCCTGTATAAAGCCGGTGCGGCCTTATCATTTGACGGGAAATACTGCAGGACAAACCTGTACTGCTCCCTGGCTTTTTTGTGCATCCCAAGCTGCCTGTAGCATTCGGCAAGTGCAAGTGAAACCAGATCCAGTTGGCCGTCAGGAAGATTGAGGTTTCTTATTTTCTCCAGCAGCTCAGAAGCATATCGGAACTGACCGGAGTTATATTTCTCGAGCGCATTCTGCATTTCAGCCGGAAGAACGGTCTCTGAGGGATCCAGATAGAGGATCTCCTTTTCGAATGCATTCTCAAGAATCCATTCCGGATCGTAATCGGAAGCGAATAAACCGCTTGCGATTGCAAACACTGTAATGATTATTATTCTTATTTGCAGCATCGAAAACCCGTCTCGTCTGATCTCGATCCCACTGTGCCTGATGACCGGGATTTGCATTGAGCGTCAATTCCATACCTGAAAGAGCCGCCCATCATCTGTGGATAACCGTCATCTCTGTCTTCCACCCATTCCCATACATTACCTATCATGTCATTAATGCCGAATTGATTACATTGCTTGAAATGCCCTGAGTTCCAGACCTTCTTGCCTTCTGTGGGGCATTTTCCTGGATCATACACCTGCCCATAAGGATACAACCGCTCCTGAGCCCCCTGACATGCATCCATCCACTCCCGTGATGTACAAAGCCTCTTCCCGGCATCTATACAACTCATCTTTGCTTCAACCCAGGAAACATTGGTCAGAGGCTCTCTTCCCTTTATGTTTGGATATTCATATCTGTCGATGCAAAAACTCTTCCCATCGTTTCCTGTTACGGAAACCATATCCTGAGGACACCTTTCACGGATATTGACTGTGCGTGAAAAAGATGCAACCCTTTTGTTTTCATCCATTACTTCCAGAACCACTTTGCGCTTTCCGGGATTTTCACAATGGAAAGCAGTTTTTCTGATTCCTGAAAGCTCTGTATCGAATTTTCCATCACCGTCAATATCCCATCTGAAAAGAAGCTTCTCAGGGCGGCTCTCTTTATCTATTGTCAATGCAGCGTCAAGATACGCAGTGGTTCCGGTGAAAAGTGTTTCCGGTTCTATGGTGAACATAGGCGACGGGGGGAGATCTATTCTGTAAATGAAAGTGTCCACTTCCCCCTTGAACCCTGAGGCATCGACTACAAACGCCAGGATAGTGTCCGATTCCATCAGAGTCAATGGCTTCTGGAAAACAGGTGACTTGATTGTAGGAGTTTTACCATGACGCTCGTAATAGATTGTGGACTGATCAAATGTATTCAGCGTTACAGACAGTATTCTGTCGTAGAGACGTTCAGAACCTGCCGGGACATTGGGTACAGCCCTCGGACTGAAGATATCCATAATAGAGACGGCGCTCTGGTTTCCGGCTGCATCCTCAGCATAAAAAGCAAATCTCAGATCATTCCTTCGATGGAATATCAACCTGTCACTTGATTTTAAAAACTTATTGCCGGCCGTTCTGGCAGTCTGGCTTGCCATCGGATTCGTCCCATCGACAGTGTAATAAATGGTGGCGTTTTCACTGCACTGGAGAAATACAATAACAGAATCGTTGAGACCTTTTTTTAGGTTGACATTGACACGCGGAGGAGTCCAGTCCAGAACATACTCATTTCTCTTTACAGGGCTTCTGACCCCCTCCTCCGATTCAAGATAGTATTCAAAACTGTGGTGTCCCTCCCTGCTCAGCATAATTTCTTTTCCGGAGCTCTTGAAGACCGTATCCGGAAGAATACGCCAGTAAACAGTGCCGGCAGTATTGGTGGAGAATGTGATCCTCAACTTCTGGTTGTAAACGCCCCCATTCGGAGAAGCTGAGATCATGGGATTATTAAGTTCGTTCATGACCCCGACAGGACTGGCATTTCCTGCTGAATCAACAGCCAGATACTTAAGTACCTGCCCTCTTGTCATGCTTATCGGTGACGAGTATACAGGAGACGATTTGGTGGGATCAGCACCGCCGATCTGATAGTAAATGGTTGCGGGTTCATTTGCAGAAAGACTTACCCTGAATGATCCCTCCTCTATGCTGCCCTCAATCCGGATTCTGACAACAGGAGGACGGGTATCGATATAGTAATCGGCAGCAAATTCTTCAGAAACATTCCCTGCCTCATCTATTCCAAGGTAGCGTAGAACCGTATGCCCCTCTTTTGAGATTACCACTCCATTGCTTGTGTAAAGCATTGAATTCTCAGATACAGATGTATTGTCGAGAGTATACAGTATCTTTACTTCTTCATTGGCGGTAAAAAATATGGTCTGTGCACTGTTGAAACGCCCCCCCGGATTGGAAATCTGAATCTTAGGTGCCATCAGATCATAGGTGTGGCTCCATTGCGATACATCCGACACATTCCCCGCTTCATCCCAGGCTCGTGCCCTGATTTTAACTTTTCCCCGGTGCTGAAGAACTATCGGCGAGGAATAAACCTCACTTTTGATATCCGGATCACCCCTGTTGCGGGTAAAACGAATCACCGATTTCTCTCTGGATGTCATGAAAAGCGTATCGGCATTGTGCCCCTGTGCCACTCTGAAGTGAAGCTTCGGCGGGATAGTATCGATTGCATACTGATTCTGGTAGACAGCAGTTTCGGTTCCAAGAGAACTCTTCCCGTAATACCTTAAAATAGAAAGGCCGTGAGGCAGAGAAATTGGCTCTTCAAACTTTTTAAACCATTTAGGAGGTGCCAGTGGATCCAAAGTGTAATACACAGAAGCCCCTGGAGGGAGACCGAAGGAAACCTCAATAATTCTGTTGTACACCCCCCCCTGGGATTTACCACAATATCAATAGACGATGTATCGACTGTGTACCTGAGAAATTCAGAAATCGTCCTGTTTCCCGAACTGTCAACAGCAACCAGATAACCCTCAAAACTGCTTTTCACTGTAAAGGAATCCGGGGAAAGAATTGGTGTACTGTCCTTTTCCGACTTCTGGTAAAAGAACCTGCACGGCTCATTACTGCTGATCTTTACCTTAACAGGGCCGGGATAGTTTCCAGGCTGAGGATCAATACTCAATGGTGGTGCCCTGGAATCAAGGACAAAGACGGTGGAATCAAGCTTTGACCTGTTTCCAAAATCATCTTCACCATAAAAGTATACGCTGTATGTTCCATCTTCCGTTATTGCAACAGGCCTCAAATACTGCTTCATTTCATCCGGCCCGTTTTGAGATATCCAAAGTGTAGCGTTCTCATTTGAGGTAAGTGTTATATAGAATACCGAAGAATGCCACTTTTGCTGAGGCTCGATCTTTATCACCGGGGCTATTGTATCAAGCCATAACGGAACAGCATCTTTCTTTGCATACGACAGATGCGGAAGAAGAAACAGAACGGTTCCTGTGATAAGGGATATAAATTTACTTACGGGCACTGCTGATCTTTCCCTCTATAGTCTTTCTGAGTTTCTTATCAACTGTTCTGGCCAGCGCTTTTTCCCAGTGTTCAACAGCGAGATCCCGGAACCCTCTGTACCGCAAATAAATATCTCCGATGATTAGATCCGGTTCAGGGTTTTCGGGATTTTTCTGGCTGGCTATTTTCAGTGCATAGATTGCATCTTCGTAGTTTTGTGCTTCTTTGTGTACTATAAGATCGTACATGCACATTCCTGTGCCCAGATAGCCCTCCGGGTAATCAGGAAAATCCCTGACAAGGAACTGGTATTTCATTGCCGCAACTTCGTACCATCCAAGCTTCCTGTATATCCCGGCAAGTCTGGCAGTCATCTCTTTGTTGCCGGGCAGATGCTCAAGATATGCTTCCATGTGCCTGGCCGCATCCTGGTACCGGTTCTGTGCAAGGAGAATACGAACAAGGCCGTTTAAAGCCTCTTCATGATATGATGATAAGTCAAGCACCTTTGTGTAACACTGCTCAGCGTTCTCATACCTGCGCAGTTTTTCCGCTATAAGGGCCTGCCTCAGGAGAATATCTATCCTGCCCGGAGCATATGACAGAAGCTCATCGAAATATTCATAGGCTTTCTTCAAATTGCCTTTTAATAAATACGCACCCGCAAGATTGTAAATGACAGAAGTATTCTTTGTTCCGTTTTTATAGGCACGCCTGTAAGCAGCGATTGCTTTCTGTGGATTTTTCTCCAGGTAAAAAACATTTCCCGCATTGTTAAGAGCTGACTGGCTCAGAGATGAGTTGGAAGATGCTTCCATAAAGAGCTTCCGGGCTTCTTCCTTTTTTCCCAGATGATAATAAACCACTCCCAGATTGACAAGAATGTCATTTAGCTTCGGGTTTGCCTCACGGGCTTTCTGCAGCAATTGTGCGGCTCTGTCAAACCAGGTTAACTTGAAATAGGTATGGGCCAGATCAACCATTATGGTGGTGTTTTCAGGGTCGATGGAGAGTGCGGACTCCAGCACCATCGATGATTCCATCAGGCGGCCACTGTTACGATATGCAGCTCCCAGAGAGGAATAGTAGTGAAGATACTCGGGTCTGACCTTTATAAGCCTGTTAAAAAACTCCACTGCCATGGCATATTCACCTGCGGCAAGATAAGCCATCCCAAGAGAGAACTCGACACTCAGATCAGATGGTGAAGAGGCAACTGCTTTGGTCAGGGATGCAACTGCTCTCTGGGTTTCTCCCTGAGAGAGATAGAGATTTCCGATTGCTTTGAGACCTGTGGCAGTTTTCTCAAGATTTTTCCGATGCAGGGAAATAAATTGTGAGGCTTCAGATAACAGGTCCGAATCCACGAGCGAATTTGCCGCATC
>JAAYIG010000182.1 GCA_012523595.1 Fibrobacter sp. | reverse complement strand
GTAAGCATTCGGTAAACCCCGTATTTTAATCTAATTCTGGAAAAACCATATTTCTGTCAAAAAAGGAGAAATATGGAACTAACAGACGAAATGCTTATCCCCACATTTAAGGCCAGCGGGCTGACCCAGAAGGAATTCTGCGAAGTACATAATATTTCCCTGGAAAAATTGAGATATCAACTATATCGGAAGGGGAAAACTCAAATCAAAGCAAGCAAACGAGTATCGCCGAAAACAGGACCTACCTTTATTACCTTTGAAAACTCACAAAAAAAAGATTTGAATCAAAGCAAAGAAATGGGTGAAATTTATACAATCATCCGTGGCCGCTTTAACCATAAAGAACTTGCATCAATAATCCTTGAGCTGGAAAAAACATGTTGAGTTTTGCATTTTCGATGCCCATACATCTTTGCTGTACGCCTACCGATTTAAGGAAGAACTTTGATGGTCTCAGCTCAATAATCACCAATAATTTCAAAAAAGATCCATTGCGGGATGGCATCTTTGTCTTTGTGAATAAGACATGTGATAAGATGAAAATTCTTGTATGGGATCGCCACGGCTACTGGTTGCTTTATAAACGGTTGGAAGCAGGGAGATTCCAAATGCCTCCTGTAGAAATATCAGATAACCCAGAAGCTATAAACATTACCTATGAACAGCTGCTGCTTATTATCGAAGGTATTGATCTTGCAAGTGTAAAAAGAAGAAAACGATATAATCTTCAATAATTTTATTGCTCATATCAAACATATTAAATATATTCAGTAAAGTATGAAAACAATTACCAAAGATGCTCTCATAGTTGCTTCCCGCCAGGAATTAATTGACACAGCTTTATCTCAGGCTACACTTAATGAAAAACTCCAAAGTGAACTTCAGGAATTAAAATTTAAACTTGAATGGTTTAAACGACAGATATTCGGAACCAAATCAGAAAGGTTCATTCCTTCAGATGATTTACAGGAAGCACTGGATCTGGGGATTGTCAAAGATGAAGAAACAAGCTCAGAAGCACCTGCAAAAGTAATAACATATGAGAAGAAAACCAAAGAAGCACAAAAACCCGCACATGGCCGCGGCAATATGCCAACTCATCTTCCCATCAGAGATTCCATTATAGAACCGGAGGGTGATTTAACCGGAATGGTTCGCATTGGAGAAGAAGTTTCATGGTATTATGAAATGGATAAACCAGATTCACTCCATGTCGTTCGTTTGATTCGTCCTAAATATGTACACCCTAAACAAGATGGAGTGTTAATTGGAGAACTTCCTGCATTACCAGTTGAAAAAGGCAATGCAGGCCCAGGATTTATTGCTAATATTTTGATTGATAAATTTGTATACCATCTTCCACTCGATCGTCAGCGTAAGAAATTCAAGAACGAGTACAATGTAGATTTTTCAGAGTCATGGTTGTGCGATAATTGCAGGAATGGCATATTCTGGCTTGAGCCTGTTTTAAATGGTTATGTCAAAGATATCCTTTCTTCAAACTATCTACAGGCAGATGAAACACCCATTCCAGTTCTTACAAGAGATAAAAAAGGGAAAACTCACAAGGGCTACTTTTGGGTTTATCACGATCCGATCAGAAAAATCGTTATCTTTGATTATCGCAAGAACAGGTCCAGAGAGGGACCTAATGAATTTCTTAAAAATTTCAAAGGAACACTTCAGGTTGACGGGTACGAAGGCTACGGTGAAATTATCGCCAGAAACCAACTTAAACATTCTGCATGCATGGATCATGTGCGAAGACGTTTTGAAAAAGCACTTGGCTATGACAAGGAACGTGCGCAGTATGCTCTTGACAATATGAGAGAGTGGTATCTGCTTGAACGCGAAGCCAGGGAAAAAGAACTGTCCAGTGATGACAGGCTTGCCATGAGAAAGGAAACAATCACTCCATCCATGTCTTCCTTTAAAGAATGGATTCTTGAGCAGATCTCTTCGGTACTTCCTAAATCGCCTATAGGAATAGCTCTTTCGTACGCTCTCAACCAATGGCCATTTTTCGAACCATACCTTAATGATGGCCGCATTGAGATAAGTAATATTCTGATCGAAAATGCAATCAGACCTGTTGCCCTGGGTCGTAAAAATTTCCTGTTTGCCGGTTCACATGATGCGGCCCAAAGAGCGGCAATCATCTATTCTCTGGTTTCCATCGCCAAAATGCACGGTTACGATCCGTTTGTTTATATCAAAGATCTCCTTACTGAACTTCCTAAAGCTAAATCCAGCGAAATCAGCAGATTTTTACTCCCTGACTGGAAACCTTCTAAACCTTCAGGTAATTCGTAAATACGTTGTAAAATACCTGGTTTTCAGATGCTTCTAAATATGGGTTTTACCGTATGCTTACATGCAGATCATGATGAACAAGATGAGAATCCTGTAAGAGGAAAAGGGGCTTGCTTTTAATAATAGCCATCTGCAGTTTATATATGTATTTTTTTGAAATTGTTCCGAACTTTTCCGATCGGCAGCCAATCTCTTCTACTATATTTATTAGAAAATCAAACCAAGTTTGAAACATTTCACTTTTTTCCAGATTAAACCAGCCAAACCCTTCTCCCATAATAGAATGGATTCTATTTATATAAATCCCGAGATTATACATTATTTGATCATACTCATTGGAAAAAAGTTTTACATGTTC
>JAAYIG010000181.1 GCA_012523595.1 Fibrobacter sp. | reverse complement strand
CCAAGTTCCTAACCAGGATCTACCTGGAAAAAGGGGACACTCTGGGACAGGTTCGAAACCTAAGGTGAATACCCCCTCAATACCAGTCTAATATGATTTTTTTGCACTATTTAAACATACAAGGTGACTCCCGGACCCGGAATAATCTGATGTATACATTCGAGGCTGCAACTATTTTATATACATGCGATTCCTTTTTACTACAACACTTCTTCTCTTCTCCCTCTGTCCGTTATTTTTCCACTGTTCTGAACCGGTTAAAAAACCAACCGCGCTTCAGGTCTTTGTAAGTATCCCTCCACAGAAATACTTTGTGGAGAAAATCGGAAAAGGTCTTCTCGATGTGAATGTATTGATTCCGGCCGGATCATCACCACACTCCTATGAGCCTAAACCAGCTCAACTGGCCCGATTAAGCCAGTCAAAGCTCTTTTTTGCTATTGGTGGGGATTTTGAGAAGGCCTGGCTGCCCCGGGTCAGCAAAGATCTGCATCAGTTAAAAATTGTATATGCAATCAACGAAACAGAAAATGACCACTCTTCTGATCATCATGAACATTCTCACGGGCTCGATCCTCATATCTGGCTCTCCCCTGAGCTTGTGCTGAAACAGGCAGATACAATTGCCGCTGAACTTGCACTTCTGGATTCTGTAAACAAAGAAGTTTACCTGAAAAACTGCGAGGCGTTTAAAGCAGAGATCAGGGAGCTGCAGCAAAAGATTCGTTCCTTGTTGAGAAATTGCAGGCCTGGGCAACCATTTATGGTCTTTCACCCATCCTGGGGCTACTTTGCGGAAGAGTTTGGCCTGACTCAGATTTCTGTCGAAGTCGAAGGAAAAGAGCCGGGAATGAGGGAGATGGAAAGTATCATAAGGAAAGCCAGGGAGAGCAGGATAAGAACCATTTTTGTGCAGCCGCAGTTCTCAAGGAGAACTGCTGAAGTCATAGCCGGGCAACTGAAAACTGAAATCGTAATTGCCGATCCGCTGGCTGAAGACTGGCCCGGCAGTCTGCTTAGTCTCGCTGAATCTCTGGGAAAAAATGAATAGTAAAGACTTTTGCATAGAGTGCCTGAATGTTACCTTTTCTTATGGTCCGAATACAGTTGTAAAGAATGCCTCTTTTTCTGTTGCCGCAGGAGATTTCCTGGGGATAATCGGGCCAAACGGGGGAGGGAAAACAACTCTGCTGAGATTGATTTTAGGGGTGCTCAAGCCTGACAGCGGCACTATTCGTCTCCTTGGGGGAGATCCCATTAAGACAAGAGTCAGAGCGGGCTATATTCCTCAGGAAACCAATCTTAACAAGGGATTTCCCATTTCTGTTCACGATGTGGTGATGATGGGGCTGACCAGGTCACGGGGAATCGGTCGATTCTTTACAAGTGATGATAAAAAGCGGACTGATGAGATACTTGAGCAGTTTGGACTGCTGAGTTTCAGGAAAAGGGCAATAAGTGATCTTTCCGGCGGACAGCGGCAAAAGGTGCTCCTGGCAAGGGCACTGGTTGCAAATCCGGAAATCCTCTTCCTTGACGAGCCTACATCCAGTGTGGATGCCACAGGAGCAGATGATATTTACGAGTACCTGCAAAACATCAATAAAAATGGTACTACAGTGGTGCTTGTCACTCACAATATCGGTATACTCTCCCGGTATATCAAGTCGGTCGCCTGCATCAATACCGAGGTTTTCTTCCATCCCGACGGTAAACTTGATGAGCACAGTATAAATCGGACCTTTGGCTGTGCCGTCGATCTGATCGCCCACGGAGTTCCACACCGGGTTTTCCACACTCATGGGGAGACCTGTAATCATGCCTGATTTTCTTCAATATGAATTCATGAGAAATGCATTTATTACCGGAGTTCTGGTCAGTATTGCCTGTGGAATCGTTGGAACTCTGGTTGTGGTAAACAAGCTCTCCTTTCTGGCAGGTGGAGTTGCACATGCCGCCTACGGTGGGCTGGGACTGGCAACATTTCTCGGAATATCTCCTGTAAACGGGATTATTCCCTTTGCTCTGGGATCATCGCTGCTTATGGGGGTTGTTTCCCGCAGGAACAAGGAGCGTTCCGACACGGTTATAGGGGTGATGTGGGCTGCAGGAATGGCCATCGGGATAATACTGATAGACCTTAAACCGGGCTACTATGTAGATCTCATGAGCTATCTTTTCGGCAGTATTATGGCTGTATCACTGCAGAATATCTTTCTGATGCTCTTGCTTGATGCAATAATAATTTCATGTGTGCTTTTCCTCTATAAGGAGATTCTCGGTATCTCTTATGACGAGGAGTTTGCATCTATCTCCGGAATCCCGGCAAGGATACTTTACTATATCATACTGATGCTTATTGCCCTTACGGTAATAATGCTTATCCAGGTAGTCGGATTGATAATGGTAATAGCACTGTTTACGATTCCGGCTTCCATCGCGGAATTGTTTACAAAAGATTTGAAGCGGATGATGATTATGTCATCGGTGCTCGGGATGTTCTTTACAATCACTGGACTGATTATCTCTTACAGTTTTAATTTTACCGCCGGTGCTTCAATTGTGATTTCTGCCTGTGCGGGCTATGGTCTGGCTGTTCTTCTGAAAAAAGCGGTATTAAAACACAGACTGCAATAGAACTAAAAAACGAAGGGACTGTCACAATGCATTACAGAGAGTTCGGTAACACGGGGTTCAAGGTTTCAGAAATAGGACTTGGTACATGGCAGTTCGGAGGAGACTGGGGCAGTATTTCAGAGACTGATGCAGGATCAATACTTAATGAGGCCCTTGAGCAGGGTATAAACTTTTTCGACACTGCCGATTGTTACGGTGCCGGGAGGAGTGAGTCGATTATAGGCGGTTTTCTGAGTGACAGAAAAGATGTGTTTATCGCCAGCAAACTGGGTCGTCTTGAGGGATATCCCGACAAGTACTCTCTTGAACTCTTTCGCAGATGTGTAGAGAACTCCCTCAGAAGACTCCGCAGAGACACCATCGACCTTATCCAGTTACACTGTATTCCCGGAAGTTATCTGGAATCAGGGGAGGTTTTTGACTGGCTTCGGGTACTTCGTCAGGAGGGTAAGATCCGGTTTTTCGGGGCAAGCGTAGAGACAATCAGCGAGGCGCAAACTTGCATGCGCCAGAATGATCTTACCTCTTTACAGATAATCTTCAATGTGTTCCGACAGAAACCAGAGGAGATTTTCAGCAAAGCCGCGGAAAAGAAAGTGGCTCTTATTATTCGCCTTCCTCTGGCAAGCGGACTTCTGAGCGGTAAATTTACGAAAGATTATAAATTCGCTGAATCGGATCATCGCAGCTACAACCGTGATGGAGCTGCTTTCAGTGTGGGGGAGACCTTCTCAGGTCTTGAATTTGAATACGGCGTTGATCTCGCCGGGCAGATAAGATCTCTGGTTCCCGCCTCGATGAATATGGCTCAGTTTGCATTACGATGGATACTGGATCACCCTGAGGTGAGCACAACTATTCCCGGTGCATCAAAGACAGGACAGGTAAAATCAAATGCACTTGCAAGCTCAATGCAGCCGCTTGACTCCAGGATTCACTCGGAGCTTAAATCCTTTTACAATACGAAAGTAGAGGGATTTATCCGGGGAAGGGTATAATAGAGAGATTAAACTCCGGTATGGCCGAAACCGCCTGCTCCCCGCTCTGTCAGGGCTATATCATCCTTCTCGATAAATTCAGCATTCGCAGCAACTGACATGGGCACAACCTGGGCTACCCGGTCACCCCTTTTGACTGTAAAGGGTTGATCTCCAAAATTGGCCAGTATGATTTTAACTTCTCCCCTGTAATCAGCATCGATAGTTCCTGGGGTATTGAGTACAGTGACTCCGAATTTGAATGCAAGGCCGCTTCTTGGCCTGACCTGAACCTCCATACCCTGTGGAATCTCAAAGCAGAAACCTGTGGGGATAAGTGCCCTTGATCCGGGTTCGATCACCAGATCGCTTTCCACTGCTGCACAGATATCACATCCGCTCGATCCCGGAGTCATCCGGCGGGGTAGAGGGATGTCTGAAGCGTGGTCGAGTCGTTTTACTGCTATTTGATTCATACATTTTTCCCAAATAAAAACGGGGCTGCCATGAAGGCAACCCCGTCAGACTTGAAATATTTACCTTAGAGAAGAGCTTTGCGGCTCAGTTTCACTTTGCCGAAACGATCAAAGCCGATCAGTTTAACACGAACCTTGTCACCCACATTGAGGACATCTTCGACTTTTTCCACCCTGGTTTTGTCGAGTTCTGAAATGTGAATCAGTCCCTCTTTACCAGGCAGAAATTCCACAAACGCTCCGAAATCCACAACCGTCTTCACAACAGCATCGTAAACCGCACCAAGTTCCGGTTCAGCAACTATGCCTTTTATCTTATTCAGAGCGGCATCACGCTGCTCTTTATTGACCGCTGCGATCTGTATCGTACCATCATCTTCGATAAAGATTGTAGTGCCTGTTGTTTCCTGGATTTCACGCACTACTTTTCCGCTTGGTCCTATGACTTCCCGGATTTTTTCCTTATCAATTGTTATGGTGCTTATGCGTGGGGCATAAGCTGAGAGCTCTTTGCGTGACTGCGGTATTGCACTTTCCATTATGTCAATAATTTTCATCCGTGCAATTCTGGCTTTTTCCAGAGCCTCTTTCATTATCTCTGATGTAATCCCATGGATTTTAATATCCATCTGAATAGCTGTTACACCATCTCTGGTACCGGCGATTTTAAAATCCATGTCTCCGATATGATCCTCTGTACCCAGAATATCTGTAAGGATAGCGTAATTGTCACCCTCTTTTATAAGCCCCATTGCCACACCGGCCACATGGCTTTTTACAGGAACACCGGCGGCCATAAGCGACAGGGATGAACCACAGACCGAGGCCATGGAGGATGAACCGTTTGATTCCATGATTTCAGATACAACCCGGATAGTATAGGGAAAACTCTTTTCATCCGGAAGAACCGGTGCAAGAGATCTCTCGGCCAGATGTCCATGGCCGACCTCACGCCTGCTCACAGATCCGAGTCTTTTTACCTCACCAACGGAGAAGGGAGGAAAGTTATAGTGCAGCATGTATGATTTATCATATTCGCCCTGAATACTGTCGATATGCTGTTCGTCGAGCTTTGTTCCCAGCGTTGTAGTGACCAGAGCCTGGGTTTCTCCCCTGGTAAAGAGGGCGGAACCATGTGCGCGGGGAAGGATATCGAGTTCACAGGTGATATTCCGTATCTCATCGAGTGACCGTCCGCCGATACGGGTTTTCTCTTCGAGAATGGTGCGGCGGATATCATTGCGTTCGATTTCGGAGAAAACAGAGGCTATCTGCTGTTCAGATTCCGGGAAACGCTCGGCCAGAGCGGCCTTCACCTCATCGAGGAGTTCCTTAAGTCCGCCGTACCGTGCTTTCTTGTCACCACGGAAACTGATCTCATGAATACGATCCTTCACCAGGTTGTTGACAGCCTCAAACAGTTCCGGATTGATCTCTTCTTCCGGCACTTCTACCGGTGCAGTTTTACGGGCCTGAGCGATCAGCTCTTTCTGCAGGGCCACAATCTTTTTGATTTCCTGATGTGCAAGAGCCAGTGCCTCGATAAGCTTTTCTTCCGGGAGTTCCGATGCACCGCCTTCAACCATCATGATCGAATCCTCTGTACCTGCTACTACCATGTCAAGACTTCCGGTTTCGGTTTCGGCAAGGGAGGGAAAAACCTTAAGGTTCCCGTTAACCATCCCGACCCTCACACCTGCCACCGGTTCCTTAAATGGAATATCTGAGATGGAGAGCGCACAGGATGCGGCAGTAATAGCCATGACATCTGCATCATAAATGTCGTCTGCTGAAATAACAGTACAGATTATCTGTACCTCATTGCGATACTGTTTGGGGAACAGAGGCCGTATTGGTCTGTCCACCAGTCTGGCGGAAAGTATCTCTTTCTCGCTGGGTCTTCCCTCACGCTTGATGAATCCGCCCGGGATTTTTCCGGCAGCATAGGTTTTTTCCACATAGTCAACTGAAAGAGGGAAAAAGTCTGATTCCGATTCAGCACCGCTGCAAGCGGTTGCAAGGACCATGGTGTCTCCAATACGGGCGATAACTGCACCACCTGCCTGCTTTGCAATACGTCCTGTCTCAAGTGAAACCTTTATACCATTGACTTCGGTTTCTGAAAAGATACGAGCCATTAATTGAACTCCTGACTTTTAAAGTATGTAGACT
>JAAYIG010000180.1 GCA_012523595.1 Fibrobacter sp. | reverse complement strand
GGTTCCTGAGGAGGTATTGAGACAACCCTCGCTGGTAGGCGATCTGCTTTCTCCTGGAGATATTGCAGTATTGGTTGTCCCAATTGATCTTCAGGCGCCTAAGGGAAGATTGATTTTACCTCAGGTGCAGGCGATCAGGGATGCACTGGACAATGATGCTGCTACGCTGGTGGTTAAAGAAAGGGAGTATGGCTCTGTTCTTCAATCTCTTAAGAATCCACCCGGGCTTGTGGTGTGTGATTCTCAGGTAGTCTTGAAAATGGTTGCAGACACACCTATAGAGATACCGTGTACTACATTTTCCATTTTGTTTGCACGATTCAAAGGGGATTTGTGTGAAGAGGTCAAAGGTGCATTGGCAATCGATTCGCTTTCCACAGGTGATAAAGTGTTGATTGCCGAAGCCTGTACACATCATGCGGCAGAGGATGATATCGGAAGGGTAAAGATTCCGCGCTGGTTAAGACAGTATTGTGGTGAGGAGCTTCAGATTGATGTGTGCAGTGGAAGAGATTATCCGGAGAATCTTTCTCAATATAAACTGATAATACACTGTGGAGCATGTATGCTTACCCGCAGGGAAATGCTGGTAAGGATTCAAAAAGCAATACAGGCAGGTGTCGCCATAACCAATTACGGAGTAGCTATTTCGTTTTTACAGGGAGTTCTGCAAAGGGTACTATCCCCTTTTCCTGCAGCTCTGGAAACCTTTAATTCTGAAAAAACCGGACATAGAAACAGATAACAGACAGGAGTGTTAATATGACAGTAGATATTCAGGAATGGAAGAAAAACAAGATCAAAGAAGACCAGATAACCCGGTATCTCAATAATGACGGGACTGAGTTTCTAAATGATGAAAGTATCGAAAATGATCTGAAAAGCAATTTAGCGGCAGATCCCTCAAAGGTGCGTGAGATAATTGCCAAATCGATGGAAATAAATACTTTGACTCTACAGGAGACCGCCACCCTGCTCAATGTCACCGATCCACAGTTATGGCAGGAGATGGAAGAGGCTGCTGGTGCTATCAAAAAGAAAGTTTATGATAACCGGATAGTCACATTTGCACCACTGTATCTATCAACTACCTGTGTTAATAATTGCCTTTATTGCGGATTAAGAGAAACCAATAAGGCTATTCGCAGGGGAGTTCTCTCCATGGATGAGGTTCGCAAGGAAGTGGAAGTGCTGGCTGGTACAATCGGTCATAAGCGCCTGATCGTGGTTTATGGAGAACATCCTGAATCTGATACTCAATATATGATGGATACTCTGCGGACCATCTATGATGTCAAAGTTCCCTTGTCCAGTGGGGCTTATGGTGCAATACGCAGGGTAAATGTAAATGGAGCCCCTTTGTCTATTGAGGATTTCAGGTCACTTAATGAAGTCGGGATAGGTACTTATCAGATTTTCCAGGAAACTTATCATAAACAAACCTACAAAGCAGTACATCCTGCAAATACCCTCAAAGGAAACTTCAGGTGGCGGTTGTATGCTATGCATCGTGCTCTGGAAGCAGGTATCGATGATGTGGGAATCGGAGCGTTGCTGGGTCTTTATGATTGGAAGTTTGAGGTAATGGGATTACTTGCACATGCAATCGAGCTGGAAAGCAAGTTTGGGATCGGTCCTCATACGATTTCTTTTCCCAGAATCGAACCGGCAGAAAACACTCCCTTTGTCTCCCATCTGAAGTACAAGGTAAGCGATGCTGATTTCCGTAAAGCGATTGTCGTTCTCAGGCTAGCAGTTCCTTATACCGGAATGATATTGACAGCCAGGGAAAATGCCAGGATTCGCAGGGAAATGATTCCCCTGGGAATTACTCAGACTGATGCATCCAGCAATGTTGGTCTGGGCGCATATAACGATTTATCAACTAAGGAACAGCTTGCTAGTCGACAACAGTTCATTTTAGGTGATATCAGAAGTCTGGATGAAGTGGTACGGGAACTGGCAGGTATGGGGTATATAACTTCTTTCTGTACTGCCGGATATCGTTGTGGCAGAACCGGTCAATGTATAATGGATCTGCTCAGAAGCGGTGCAGAAGGTAAGTTCTGCAAATTAAACGCTGTTATTACCTATAGAGAATGGCTTGATGATTTTGCGAGTCCTGAAACAAAGCAGATTGGAGAAACTATTATCCTGCGTGAAATTGAACAGATAAAAACCAAAATGCCTGATGTCTATCCTACATTTATTGAGCATTATCAACGGACAGCCAGGGGTGAGCGGGATATCTATTTCTAAACGAGCAGGAATGATCATGAGTCAAGGAATAAGTTTACTCGAAAAAACTTACGGTGTAACCATTCTGATTGCTGCAATAAAGGGGCGCAGATGGGGATTCTCAGGAGATTTTTCAAATAAAGAGATCGCAGTCGTTCCATCCAGAAGAATTCAACTGAATCAGAATACTGGTGCAGTTGTATATGGGTGGTATGATCTGGATGTCGGTAAGCAAAGGGAGCTGGAGAGAAAATTATTGGATTTGGGGGACAATTCGGCATGAGCATTATTTCGTCAATTCTTCAGAAAGAGGAATTTTCACGAGAAGATATTATAAGTTTACTGTCTATAGAAGAGCC
>JAAYIG010000179.1 GCA_012523595.1 Fibrobacter sp. | reverse complement strand
GGTGTTAGTGAGGGGATTTACCTGTACAGGATAAGGTTTACTGACCGGATTTCCACTGGTAAGCTTGTGCTGAAGAAGATTTAATTTGCGATAAATTTCTTTTTTTCTAATTCTCTTTTCAGGAAGGTAACTTGAATTACCAGGTACTTTCTGCAATGGTGAAACTAAAGTACAGAAAATGTGATGATCCTTTTGGAATGGATATGGAATATGTGTGTATCTCGATGCCGTTTGAATATACCTGTTGCTGGACAACAGCCTTGCTCCGGGAAAAATCACAGCTCTTCCGGACAGTTTATATGGAAAAATGAAAAATGATGGTGAGTCACGGATTATCAGGCTGCCAGGGAAAGTTTATCAACTTAAATGCAGAGTTTATCATGGTAATGAATTTACCTTTATCAATCATAACGGGAACAACAGATACATTTTCAGGGAAAATGACGGAGAAATCAATACAGGATTGCTCTGGATGGGTGATGTTGACAGGGATGGGAGACTGGATCTGGTTGTCGATTCATACCTGCATTATGAGGGGTATGTAATGAGACTGCTGCTTTCCGGCAGTGCTGAACCCGGAGAACTCTTTAAGTGGGTTGTAGAGACATATTCACTGAGTCACATCTGGCAGCGCAAAGTAAATATTTTCCACAGTCGTCCCACAGTTTATACCGAACTGCTTTTTTTGGAAAAACCAGTGTTTTTGCCTTGTTTCTCATTTTGTCAGTTTCCATGCCCTGGTGACCTGAATTAACAGTCTTCTGCACCCTTCCCCTCCCATATGCGTTTTTTCAATTAAAAGAGTCCTGAAATCAGTGACTTCACTTTAAGGCAATCGAAATGAATAATATGGTTATATTAGAATGAACGGTTAGTTTTTGATTTTGCAGGATATGAAAATGATTTTTGTGCTGATTCTGTTTTTACTAGCTTTGCCCATTCTGGGAGAAGAGCTCGAAGAAACTTCCGGTGATAACGGCGATTTGTGTTTTCCTGTTATAGAGATTTCAAGAACCGGTTTTTATACAAGAAGCTTCTGTTTGAATGAATATGCTCCACCGGTCGATTCCTGCAGAGATTTTACAATCAGTTTTCCTCTTACCGGAGTAGGTATTGTTTTTCACTGTGGTCCGGATCGTATCTGGTCATACAAAGGAATTGGCCATAAGGGAGAAGAATCCGCAGTGATCCCGGTCAGAGTAAATATCAGTGACGATGGCAATGGTGTTCTTCTCAGTGCGGGAATTATTATTGATTCAATTCCAGATTCATCTTTCTTTTTCAAACCTCAGATTATCAATGATCAACCGGTACTTCCCGATACAGCGCAGCCTCTTGATTATTCGATAAACCTGAGTACGTTTCTCTGTAAACCAAAGCCGGTTGTAGCAGAGAGAAAATTCAAATACCCGGCTGGCTACAGAAGAGATCCCATACTTAATTATCCTGAATTAGCCATGTTTCATTATGGGTCCGGTATCCGCCTGCCGTCATCGGCCTCTGTCAGAAACAGGGGTGTGATGATATTTAAGTACCACATACTTCATCCGGGCAAACTGGAATATGAAGACCTTGAAAAGATTGCCAAAAAGGAGGCCTGGATAAGGAAGTATTATGGGATCAAGGCCTCGGAGCCCGTGAAAAAAGAGAAAAAACCGGGATTTCTCAAGTTTAAACCTCTTCAGGGAAGGTCACGAGGTTTTTGATTGCCACAGTAACAGCACAGATTTAGTTTTTTGAATACTCATCCTATAATCACTTTCCGGATTTTTCCCAGACAATAATTTTTTTGGTGAAGGCAGTCAGGAAGAGTGTATGCCTTCTGAAATTCAATTTTCTGATTGTGTGAAGATAGTTCCCAGCCTTTGCAGGAAATGATGGAGTGTGGAATGTTGGGGTCACTTCACGATTGGAAGTGCTCATCGCAAGATGTTAACGCAGAGGACGCAAAGGGAAGATGCAGAGAAAAGACGCCGAGATGGAAAGAAATAAAGCGAAAAATTGACCCATTAACCGGACAGATCGAAAGGAAAAATGAAAATGTCAAACCAGGAAGAAAAAAACCCCGAACTCGATCTCGCCTTTCGGTATCTGCAGGATACATCGGAAAACGTGTTCCTTACTGGAAAAGCCGGTACCGGTAAAACCACCTTTCTTCACAATCTCAGGAAATCCTCACCTAAAAGAATGGTAGTGCTTGCGCCTACCGGTGTCGCTGCGATAAATGCAGGCGGGATGACGATACACTCCTTTTTTCAGATGCCTTTCGGACCCTGGATTCCGGGCGGACGGGCCGATTTTGCTGCAGACGGGGATTTCAGGAAAGGACTTTCCGCCAAATTTCACAAGTTCAGCCGTGAAAAACTTAACATAATTAAAAGTCTCGATTTGATCATCATCGATGAGATAAGTATGGTGAGATCGGATCTGCTTGACGGGATCGATGAGATACTGAGAAAGTTCCGTAACCGCGACAGACCATTCGGCGGGATACAGCTCCTTATGATCGGTGATCTTCAGCAGCTTGCTCCTGTTGTCAAGGAGGATGAATGGGAGATTCTTAAAGAGCATTATGATACTCCCTTTTTTTTCGGAAGTAACGCGCTGAGAAAATCCAGTTATGTCACAATAGAGCTGAAAAGGGTTTACAGACAAAGTGACAGTGATTTTATAGAAATGCTTAACAGGGTACGTGATGGCGACAGGAGCCCGGAAACGATCGCGCTTATCAATAAACGCTACACACCGGATATTAAAGGTGTTATGGAAGGGTGTATCACTCTTACCACCCATAATTATCAGGCAAAGCAGATCAATGAGGAGAGGATGAGGAGGCTTGAGGGGCGACCCTGGATTTTCAAGGCGAAGATAGAGGGGGATTTTCCGGAGTATTCTTATCCCACAGATCCGCAGCTTGAGCTCAGGGTCGGAGCCCAGGTGATGTTTGTCAAGAATGACACGCGGCCGGATAAACGCTATTTCAATGGGAAAATCGGAAAAGTGACGGATATCGATGAGGATAAGGTGTATGTAAAGTGTTCCGATGATGAGCCGGTTATAGAGGTGGAGATGGACTGCTGGGAAAACATGAAATACGGGCTTGATAAAGAGAGCGGTGAGATAGTGGAGACTGTTACAGGTAAATTTACCCAGTACCCTCTCAAGGCCGCCTGGGCAATAACAATACATAAAAGTCAGGGGCTTACATTTGACAAGGTGGTTATCGATGCCGGAGCGGCTTTTGCACATGGACAGGTATATGTAGCTCTCAGCAGGTGCAGAACTCTCGAAGGGCTTTTTCTTACCTCGAGGCTTACCCCCAGGGTGCTGATAAACAGCTCTTCAGTGTCGGAATTTATAAAAAGTACGGAAAAGTATCATCCTGACGAGAACCATCTGTTAAAAGCCATGATCTCTTTTCAGCAAAGTCTTCTCAGGGAGCTGTTTGACCTTAATACGGTCGATAGAGAGATCCGTGCTCTTATGAGGCTTGCGAAAGAGAACAAAGAGTGTCTCTGTCCCGGATTGATGGATTCTCTTACTGATCTCAATGCTAAAGTAAAAAATGAGATAACCGATGTGGCGGATCGGTTCAGTTTACAGATTCAGGGATTGCTGCGTAAAGAGCCTGTTGTTGAGCGTAATGAAGAGCTTCTGGAGAGGATCAGGAAGGGATGTGTGTATTTCAGGGAAAAGCTGGAATCTCATGTCGGCGGTATTCTGTGTGAGGGAGGAAAAATCGATGTTGATAAAAAGGAAATACGAAAATCGATCGCTGCAAGTATCACGCGGCTAAGGGAGGAAATGGAGAAAAAATCACACTGTTTTCAGGTGTGCGGCTCCGGTTTTTCTGTAAAGACATATCTGGAAGCGCGGGCTAAAGTTGCAATTGAGAAGCCATCAGTGAAGGAGAGTGTTACAAAGCCTGAGACTTTTGATTTCTCCGATGTGGATCAGGAGCTCTATATGTTGCTTAAATCCTGGAGAAGGCAAAAGGCCCGTTCTCTGGACAAGCCGGAGTTCATGATTTTAAGCAACAAGACAATTGCCGGCATAAGCACATTGTTACCATCCTCGATGAAAGAGCTCAAGGGTGTTACCGGGATCGGAAGCAGGAAGCTTAAGGAGTATGGGGAGGAGATTCTGGGGATTATAGCAGAATATTGCAAAAAAAACGGGATAGAATACTGCCTCAAGGATGAACCGGTGAAGGATTCTCCTAAAAGGGAGAGGGTAAACACAAGGCAGGTCAGCCTGGATCTTTTCAATTCCGGAAAAACACTTCAGGAGGTAGCCTCAATAAGGGGGCTGAGCCTTTCCACTATCGAGGGGCATATTGCACATTTCATAAGTACCGGAGAGCTTGACATCTCCAGACTTCTGTCTGAGGAAAAGATCTCAGAAATCAGTGGGTTCTTTCTGAATCAGAATTCAAGGGAGCTTTCTCCTGCGAAAGAAAATTTTGGTGACAAATACTCTTATGGTGAATTGCGGATGGTTCTTGCGCATCTTGATTCTATCGGGCAGGAGAACGCAGTGTTATGACACTAGGGAAAAGATTCCTGTGAAATAAGAAGAATACCCTCTTTAAATGCTTGACACACTGTTTTCCTGAGAAATATTTTATGGTAAATTGACTGATGGGCACATTACCTCTTGGAAAGGGGGCCTCAATGGCTAAAATCAGCAAGAGCCAACTTGAGAAACTTCAAAAGAAGTACAAGGCCGATAGCGCGATCGGCAAGTTGTTCGGAATTACCCGCCAGGCAGTGCATCAACTGCGGGTAAAATATGGAATAAAGCCGGTTATTAATAAAAACAAGGACCGGAATTCCGACATAGTAAAGCAGTATGCAAGAGGAGTATCAGGTACGGCTCTGGCTAAACGCTACAAACTCTCAATTTCTCAAACCTACCGTATAATCAACGAGAACCGCGCCAAACCAAAGAAAGCGGTCAAGAAAAGTGTCCGGAAAACCCGGCGCGGTAGATAAAAGAAATTCCCTTCATAAAAGACTCTCCATTCAGCGCGGATGGAGGGTCTTTACCACTGATGACCCCTGATTAACCTGATTTTGACCACTGATCAACCTGATTATAGGATGATTAAGCTGATTTTAACTGTGGAAGAAGAATTCCTGTTTTTGTACCACTGATTAATCTGATTAAAAATGATTAATCTGATCTTGACTGCGGAAGAAGAAATCTTTTTTTTGACCTCTGATTGCAGGGTGATTAAAATGATTTTAACTATGGAAGAAGAAGAAATTCCTGGATTTGACTTAAGGTAGGATGATTCGTTTGGTTCTAAATATGGAAGGAGAATTGAATGATGTTTAGTTTGGTATCGGGAAAAAGATGGCTGTGTACAATGGAATAGTGATTATCGGAGATGATGTATCGATGCCGGCATAGTGAATAGGCGGTTGTGTTAAATAGAGGGACTATTATGAAAAATGGAGGGACTATTATGAAAATAAGAGTATACAGTGAGGCGTTTGAGAATATGCAGGAGGTTCCGGAGAGATACACTATCGACGGAGAAGGTGTTTCTCCACCTCTGGCATGGGATAATATACCGGAAAACACGAAGAGTCTGGTGTTGTTAGTGGATGATCAAGATGCTCCGGGTGGTAATTTTGTTCACTGGCTCCTCTATGATATTCCTCCATCGGTGAGAAAATTACCTGAGTTTCAAAATGGCAGCGGAATACTTCCAAACGGCGCTGTTCAGGGTATAAACAGTTCGGGTAGAATCGGTTATTTCCGGTTCTCTCCTCCATACGGGACTCACAGGTATGTTTTCAAGATCTTTGCTCTGGACAAGAAACTCAATCTTCCACCGGGAAAAGACAAAAAACAGATCGAACGGGCGATGGATGGGCATGTGATTGCACAGGGCGAGTTGCTTGGGGTGTATGCAAGGTAACTTTTTGTACCGGTTATTTCCCTTTTGGAATTGAGCTTATATGCGGGAATTTTTCATTTTTCTGTAAGTAATGCTATTTTTAGGTAGAACGGATTCTGAAAGGGTAATAAAGAGGAGATGCAAAAAGGGAAACCAGTGGTATTCAGCAGTGTAGAGGAAGCCGCGGATTTTTTAAGACCTCTGAGGGCGGGCGGAAAGACTATTGTAACAACCAACGGATGTTTTGATCTGCTTCATACTGGCCATGTCAAATATCTTCTCGAGGCTGCATCGCTTGGTGATCTTCTTGTGGTTGGAATCAACTCTGATGCCTCGGTAAGAAAACTCAAAGGTATCTCACGACCGATTCAGAAGGGGGCAGACAGGGCCTTCCTTGTGGCATCATTGAAAATGGTGGACTGTGCTTTTCTGTTTGAGGAGGATGATCCCAGAGCATTCCTGGAGGTACTCAGACCTGATATCCACGTAAAGGGCGGCGATTACCTTCCTGAGCGACTTCCTGAGAAGGAAACGGTTGAGAAGCATGGAGGGGTGATCCGGCTGCTTAATTTTGAAAAGGGTTACTCAACTTCCTCCATAGTGGATAGAATCATTAAATCCTCAAAGCAGGCTGTTTGAGATTTTTAGTGGTCGGCAGTGGGCTGAGAAGAGAGATTAATGTATAATTGTAGGGATCACAGGTTGGAACCCTGATTCTCTTGATTCAGGGATTGTCTTGATTATAAATATAGAAGAAGAATTTACAGTTTATTATGTCAGAGTTATCAACACAGAAAGAACAGGGGCCCGGGATGGGGATAACCGGTAGATGGAGAAAAGGATAATGGCCACCCACACTGCTGAAATGTCTATAGAATCACTTGAGAGTCGTTACAGAAGAGATCCGGCACCGCGGATCTTTCCCCGTCTTGCGGACGCTTACAGAGAAGAGGGCAATATTGACAAGGCGATTGAGATCTGTCTGAACGGGCTTGACCTGTATCCTTCAAATGTCACTGGCCGCATTGTCCTCGGGCGCTGCTACTTTGAGATGGGAAAACTGAATGAAGCTGCTGTCGAGTTAAAAAAAGTATGCTCTATAGACCGCAGGAATCAGGCTGCCATTAAGATGCTGGCTGATATTTTTGTAAAGCAGGGAATGGAACACAAGGCCGGTGATCTCTACCATCTTTTAAGCAGAAGTGATCCGTTTAATAAATTGCTCGCCCAGTTCTGTTCCAGGTACAAATCAACGGGGAAAACCGACCTCTTCGATATTCTGGGAATCAGTCAGCCGGGTGGGTATTCTGCTCAGGTACAGTCAGCGCCGATTCCGCAGGAGGTCTTTCCGGATGCGGAAGATTTTTCAGATCAGGAGCCCGGGTTCCAGGAGATTCCATCACAGGCTGAGGGTCTTGAGGCGATGACCAGTGAGGACTTTGAACGTCAGTTCGCGATGGTAGAGCAGTCCGCTGATGATCCCTCATCGGGAATGGAGTTTCCCGAACAGGAACCGGAGTTTCAGGAGGTTACAGATCAGAGCGATGTTCTTCAGGAGGTAGCGGAGCCGGAGCTGGAGCAGCAATTCGATATAGCGGGTGAAGAGGTCGAGGAGGAGAATGCTGCTGAGATCAGCGGTGATGATATAAGCAGCAGAATGTCAATGATGTTTGAGGGCAATGTCTCCGGAGAGTCTCAAACAGTTGAACCTGAAGAGGTGCAAAATGTTTTTCCTCAGGAATCAGAGATTGCTGAAGAACTGCCCGATATTTCCTCATCGGAACCGGAATCGATTTCTGGCCAGGATGTTTCATCGAGGATAGAGGAGCTTTTCAGCGGCTCTGCCGGTAAAGCTAAAGAGCAGGGAGAAGCGGTTGAGAAGGCAGTCTCCACAGATGAGAAATCGGCAGAGGAAAAAGGACCCATTGATGAACTTCGGGATATAATCCAGAATGAACTGTCCCCTGAATTCGAAGAAACACTTCAGTATGACAGATCAGAACTGAATAAAGAATTGCTGAATGATAACGGGAGCGGAGATCAATCCGGTCCCCTGACTGAGGATCTGATCGCGGATGACAGCAGGGCTGAGATGGATCTTCTTGCCGAAGCGGAGAGTGGAGATAGTGGTGATTTTTCCGGTTCTGAATTGCTGGATGACAGTGACAGGACTGAGAGTGCGGTTCAGGAGGATGATCTGCAGTTGATTTCCACCGGCGAAGAATCCGCGGGAACGGATGACAGCTCGTTTCAGGACCAGTTCAACGCTCATGCGGAAGACAACAACCTTATCGAAGATGGCCCTGAGAAGCTCGATGAGATACCGGAACTGATTTCGACCAATGCTACCGGGGATGTTAATTTTCAGGATCCGTTTATTTCCGAAGCCGCGGATACAGGAGAGAAGGCAGATTCAGGAATAGTTGAAGTGCCTGACCTGCAGATTCCCGATGGTACAGATGACTTACTCGAAGATCTGATAGTTACAGATGATGAAAACCTGGAACTTATAGAGTTGAAGGACGATGCTTCAGAGTTAACAGGTGATCAGTTGCTGGATTTAAGCGGGGAGAGCGGGCAGATTCCGGAGTTAAAGAGTACAGAGGCTGATCAGGAGAGTGAGACTCCCGTTCCGGCAGAGGCGTTTTCCGGAGAGGCAAGAGATGAATTCTGCGTTTCAGAACTTTCCGGTGGGGAGGGTACGGAGGTTTCCGGGGGGGAGATTCCTGAACTTCAGGAATTGTCAAATGATTCTGATTTGAGTACAGGTACTCAGGAGAAGGATGTTGATAATGTCGG
>JAAYIG010000178.1 GCA_012523595.1 Fibrobacter sp. | reverse complement strand
GGCTGTTGAAGTCTTAAAAGAAGAGCATGTGACAAGTTCGGACGGGAAAACGACAGTTAATAAAAGTCCGCAAAGCACCTGTAATGGATTCAGTATAAATGATGGACGTTTACTGTGGAGCAAGGGGGCACACTGGTGTTCATACGGTGAATTCCTCAGAGATTCTTTCAACCACACCAGGGAAAACGGGGCTGCGCAGGGATTGCGGCAGGTAAGTGATCCAGACTTTTGCTCTGTTTTGGTACTATTTATTCTTATTAATATTGATGAGGTAATCAGGAAACAGAGACAATGTCCGGGAAGATAGCTGTAAGCTCCTAAATTCACCTCAGGGGTGAATATTAATTGCTGAGGCCACATTTTGACTGGCTGAGTCGTTATTTCATCTCTGGGGTAAAATATCGAAGATTACAAAAACACCAAAAAGCGTTTCCTGCTAAACAACACTTGAAAAATGGTTTTGCCTTTTATTTTACCACCCCATGAAAGGTTGATTCCATTTTTCTACGTCTGCCTCACTCCACCTCCCGCCCATTCCGCCTTCAGTCAGAAATGATAAATCCCTGCCTTCTGTGATGGTTTCAGGCTTGTACTGAGTGAGCGCAGCCGAAATGCTACGATGGTTCCTGCCACCTCTATTCATATCTATCCCATTCCGGCTATATTCATTCTGCAGAAACTTGTTTCAGCAGCCATTTCTGAATTATAATCTTTTAGTACCACTTTTGTTTCACACCTTCTGCATCCGCGCAGAAAAAACGGACAGGTAAAAATGAATACTGCTCTTCTTGTAACAATCGCTGCTCTTCAGGTAGTGACAACTGTAATACTTATTATAGTTGTTTTGCGGAAAGCTACCGTGGATCCCGGGCCAATAAAGCACTTCTTTGAATCGATCGAAAAGGCTTTTGAACGGGTGGAGGCCGCGGTAAAGGCGGAGATCTCAAATTTCAGAGGAGATTTGTCGCGGGATCTTAAACAATCCAGAGAGGAACTCTCCGGTGCTGTCAATTCTTTCGGTCAGGCACTCACGCAGCAGCATGGCACTTTCAGGCAG
The DNA here is from genome assembly GCA_012523595.1 of Fibrobacter sp. Classification (NCBI taxonomy): domain Bacteria; kingdom Pseudomonadati; phylum Fibrobacterota; class Fibrobacteria; order Fibrobacterales; family Fibrobacteraceae; genus Fibrobacter; species Fibrobacter sp. Next base: position 4,742 of record JAAYIG010000178.1, on the reverse strand, counting down.
GAAATCTTTAATCAGTTGTCAAAAATGTCCCAGTCGCAGAATGAGCAGTTATTGAGCTTTGAGGGAAAACTTATCCAGCTCAGGGAATCAAACGACAACAAGATAAACGAACTGAAACTGTCTGTCGAGGGAAAACTTAAAGAGATACAGTCGGGTAATGAGACAAAGCTTGAGGAGATGAGAAAGACAGTTGATGAAAAGCTGCAGGGGACTCTTGAGAGACGTCTTGGAGAGTCTTTCAAACTGGTCAGCGAGCGTCTGGAGCAGGTGTCAAAAGGTCTGGGGGAGATGCAGTCTCTTGCAAACGGAGTAGGGGATCTCAAGAAAGTTTTGACAAATGTAAAAACCCGCGGTACATGGGGCGAGGTGCAGCTTGAGATGATGCTCGAGCAGGTGCTTGCGCCTGAACAGTATGAGAAAAACGTATCCACAACCGGTACCGGAGAGCGGGTGGAATTCGCGATAAAACTTCCAGGACGTAATGGTGACAGGAGCGAATTCGTATGGCTTCCTGTCGATGCAAAGTTTCCGGCGGAGGATTACCAGAGAATAATCGACGCGCGGGAGAGGGCGGATAAAGAGGGTGCCGAAGCTGCGGTGCGCAGCCTGGCATCGGAGGTGGAACGGTGCGCAAAGGCAATCAGTACCAAATATATCGCTCCGCCTTTCACAACCGATTTCGGAATTCTCTACCTTCCGGTCGAGGGATTATTCGCGGAAGTGATAAGCAACGCCGGTCTGGTGGAAAAAGTAAAGAACACATATCACGTGATGATCGCCGGGCCTACGACTCTGTGGGCAATCCTTAACAGCCTTCTGATGGGTTTCCGTACGCTTGCAATACAGGAGAGAACAAGTGAGGTCTGGAAACTGCTTGGCGCGGTTAAGACCGAGTGGTCAAAGTATGACAAGACTTTGGAACTGGTCCAGAAAAAGCTCAGTGAGGCGTCAAGCTCTATTGACAAAGTACATGTGCGCACACGTGCGATAGACAGACATTTAAGGAAGGTGGAGGAACTGCCGTCTCCGGATGCGAAGTCGATATTGACGGAAATCAGGGACGATGTCTCGGAGGAACCGGCTGAGGAGACTGAGCAGGTGTAGTTACGAGAGTACAACATAACGATAAATCGATGGTGCGAAAAAACGACTGCACTCTAATGCATGTAAATTCCGATAAATCGGGTTAAATAGAAAACTATGAGATTTCATTTTCTTGCAAGCCCGGTTTACCGGGCTTAGCCTGGCTAGAGGTGGCATTAATGCCGCTGAAGAAGCCAGCTTAACTTTCCCGACATGTAACATTTCCCCGCCGGGTACTGCACTATGTCAACACAGAGGGGGTGGTGGAAGACCGCAGTCTTCTGCGGGCTGAAGGCAGGGGGAGACTTCCCCTGCAAGAAATTCTAAAATCAGAAATTCCGGAAATGTCTTGAACTATATGGGGAACCAAACTACGTTAGCACAGAGGGGATATCCCAGGATCCCCCTACGCTAAGAAGCTACGGCAGGGCAGGCAGGGAAACCTCCCACTTATTATTTCTTAATGCAATAATTATCTTCATATGAAATACATCGATACTGATTTCGACCCCGATCAGAAGAAGAAATATACTGCGAAGCATCAATCTCAATCCGCCTCAATTAACCAGATTATCAATTGTAATTCCAATATCTCTTATCTTGCGATCTTTTCTGTCGGAACCTATCTTCCTTCATCACCTTTTGAGCGCGTTTTTCATCAGTTTACATTTTTGTTTACCATTAATGTATACTGAATTAAATCGCCTCAAAGGGTGCTTTTTTTTTGGCAAAGATTTCATCCGGTTTGAGTCATAACCAGGTAAAGATCAGGAATTGAATTATGGTTCAATTAAACCGGATATGCATTTCATTCAGAAAGAAATAACACTTTACTTTGCAGTATGTGTGGTACTGCTGTCCGGCGGGAACATGGCGTCCGAATTACCGCCGGCTTTACCATCTCGACAAGTTATTGATTTTCAAAACCTTAACAAAAACCAAACGGTTGCATTAAACGGCAGTTGGGAATTTTACCGGGGACGATTACTCACCCCTTCAGACTTTTCCGATTCTGAGCCTCCTGCTCCAGACTCTTTAGTAAACCTGCCCGGTTCCTGGTGGGGTTTGACAATCAATGAAACCAGGCTGCCCATGGATGGCTGTGCTACTTACAGAATGACACTTGTCGGTTTGAAACAGTTCTCGGGACTGGGTTTGAAGCTCACCGACATAGCAGGCGCTTACAGAGTGTGGGCCGATACGCTGCTTTTGTCTTCATCCGGAAGCATGGGGCCTGATGGCGGCAGCGTACTCGGAGAGGAAATAATAAGACTGCCGGAAACTGCCGGAGACAGTGTCACTCTGCTTTTGCAGGTATCAAACTATTCTCCCTTTCCTGGTGGAGTTCTGGGAGAAATTGTGCTTGGAAATTACGACCGCTTAAAAAAAAGATCTGTTCTCTATTCCGCCTTTTTGTATATGACTATTGCAATTCTGTTTGTGCTTGGACTTTATCATATTCAGATATTTTTATTCAGGCACAAAGAGACACCCTCGCTCTATCTCGGTGCATATTGCATCACAGCCTCGATCAATACCCTTGCCGGACTGTGCGGCAGTTTCTGGTGCCTGAACTTCGAAAGCAGGCTTATACATATACTGGTCGGCAGGATCGATTCGATTTCACTGATAATATCGGTGCCATTATGGATTGCCTATTTACATCGCATATTGCCGGATGCAGGCGGGAAAAAATCACTCGAGAAATGGACATGGTTTATAGCTGTCATCTTCACTTTTTCGGCGATAATACCTTTCAGGGCAGGATGGGCAATAAGTTACAGGGTTCATTACCTGGTTCTTGCAGCGCTTGCCATGTATACAATGTATTACACTCTCAAGGCTGTAATGAGAAAACTGCCTAACGCCCGACTTGCAGCTTCAGGTTCCTGGCTGATATGTATTGCAGGAATACATGAAATTTTAAAAGCCCTGGGCGTTTCCACCCCGATGCCGTACATGCTCTGGCCCAGCCTGACGGTCATGCTTTTGTTTCAGTCTTATATTGTTTTGCACCGGTTTGCAGGTGCATATAGCAAGGTTGAACAACTCTCTGAAGAGTTGATACATAAAAACAAAGCGCTCTCTGCTATGAATAAATTAGAAAAACAGCTTACAGAACGAATGGAGGCTGAAGCTGAACTTAAGTTATGGCATAACTGCCTTTCTGAAATGCTCCATTCTATTGATTATCCCGTTTGTGCAATTAAAGCAGATAAAATAATTGCATTCTGTAATCAGGCTTTCGCAAAACTCGCAGATCGCCCGGTAGATGAATTAATCGGCATGAACGCGTCTAACATACTTTCGGATAAATGGAATAATTCCGGGCAGCATGACACGGATGAGAAAAAATGCGATGCTCAGGATGAGGAAACAATTGATGGAAAGAACACGGCCGAAAGAGATGCTTTTCAAATTCTGAGACCGGATGGATCGTACAGGCTCGTCTGGGCACAATCAACGGTTCTGGGAGAAAAAAAGGAGCAGATAAGGATATTATCCCTGCGAACGCAGCATTTGGATTTAACGGAAAAACCACTGCCTTCACTGGCTCTGATCCAGGAATTATCCCGTAATCGAAACCGGCTCAATGTGCTTCGCGAGACTTTTGCAAATATAACTCCTGCACTGACTTGCAAAAGCGGGCATTCCCTCGATTTGCAACTGAAAGAAATCGATATACTGCTTGAAGAGATGGAGTCTTTATTTACCGGAAACAGTTTCACGGAAAACCGCAATGCACTTGCAGCACAGGTAATGCGGCTGTCTCTGGCATGCTGGACTGAGACCCTTGGCAAAGATCGTCTGGCGCTTGCCCAGGAGTCAGGGTTGTGGAAAATCCATATCAATCAGGATGGATTCGAACGCGCCCAGACTCTGGACCGCTATCTTGATGCATCCAGGTTTCCAAAATTTCCCCGTATAAGCAACATTATTTATACAGCAGAATTTGTACTGGAGCGTTGCACACATCCCTCTCATATCAGAACCCTGCTTCAGCAAAGCCTTTTACGTCTCAGACTCTTCGTAAAGAAATAGGATTATTAGTTGTAATTTGCTTTGCATCAATCACTTACCGGTATTTTAACAGTTTTAATATGGATTTTTTTCGTAAATCCTGTGTCAACATGATTAAATTGTATAACCAGTCAACCTTACGTTGTTATCAAACCCTGTGAGAAAAAAGGAGTGTGCACGTATGCAACCGAGAATCTGCGCGATGGTTCTTCTGTTATGCGCTTTTTTGCATTTTCGGGGTAATGCCGAAAAGATGCTTATCCATAAACACGATGGCACTGTGGATACTGTTGATATACAGAATGGCGCCAGAGTGGTATTCAGCAAAACCGGTGGAGGCGCCGTCTCTGTTACCGGCAAAGAACTCTATCCTTCAATCAAAACTGCATCTGTGAGATTCATACAGAGCAGGCGCTTATTTGAAGTGGACGTTGTCTCTGCGGGACAGATCCAGGTTCAGGCCTATAACCTGACCGGGCGGTTGATATTTTCAGCCAGACAGACTGTTTCAGCCCCCGGGAGGTACAATATTCCGCTGTCAGACGTCTCGATTGCAAAGGGGACTTACCTGGTACGGGTGGATGCCAGTGGCAAAATATTCAACAAAATGATTTATTTGATCCATTGACCTCAAGGGG
>JAAYIG010000177.1 GCA_012523595.1 Fibrobacter sp. | reverse complement strand
GGGGAAAGAAAACATCCCCGCAAAAGAGATCGTGCCGGAATGGACCTCAAACACATACACCGTGATAAGAGCCACCAGGACTTCCCCAAAAATCTTATGCCTCGCCCTTACATTTACAATTGAACTGTCATCGAGAAATCCAACCGTTCCAATAAATGCACAGATGATAAGAATTGCAGAGATGAGATCCCGGGGTATCCTTGGGGAGAAACCGTAGTTTTCCTGAAGAAAAAACCAAAGTGATATCGTTAACAGAAAAGATATTATAATTGCCACTCCGCCGAACCTTGGAATAGGATCGATATGCAATTTTCTGGAATTAGGTTTATCCGAGAAAAACCGGACAAGCGGCGTTTTTAGAAATATGTTCAGAAGAAGTAAACAAAGAGGAAATGAGACAAGAAGAAATAAAGCTTTTTCGATGATATAAGTGTACTGGGCCATTGTACATTTACTGCCCGGATGTGGGGTGAAATGCAGATTGAATCTTAAGGTTTATTGATATTAAATCTGACCGTAACAGCCTCAAAATATGAAATATAACTAATGGTCTGCAGGTTAACAACAAATGGTTTCTGAAACCGGTTCAGGTGCTGCAGTACCATAGCCTCTGCCATAACCTGATCTAATTAACTTCCGACTATTCTTACAACCTCACCACCAATGCAATAATTGTCACTGCGGAGGTGATGATAGCAAGAGTATCCCTTACAACTTCGGTTACCGATGGGCCGGTGCGTTCCTTTTCCGGCTTCGGAAGTTTCTTTGCAACAAAGATCTCTGAACCCTCCTTTACCTTTGGATTGGAGAATCCATTTTTCCTCACCTTTTTGGTATAACCAGCAGGGCCTGTTACCAGAATAAAATTGCTGCTGTCGGCAAGCCCTCCTGCCATCTTTATATAATCCTTCACCCGTAAATTCTCCTTGTAACTTAACTGGCCGGAGATGTTAACATTTCCATGAACATAAACTGTATTGGGTCGAGGTGGAATATGAATAGAATCTCCCTTGAAAAGGAGAATATCCTCTTTGGATCTTTTTTCCTCAATGATCTTTTTAAAGTCGACCAGAAGCCGCTTCTTATTTCTTACAATGGAAGCTCCCTCCAGAAAAGCATCCGGAAGAAGACCGCCGGCTCTGATTATCAGGTCAGAAAGTTTGTCCCCGCGTTTGTGTATGGCATATTTACCCTGATATTTTACAAGCCCGCTTATTTTGACATAATTATCAATCACATAATCCGGATCAGATCTGACTATGATCTTGTCTCTGTCCTCCAGAATAAAATTCCTCATCCGCTCATCAGTATAATCCAGTGTATCCGGAAGATTCAGTCTGAATACAATTGCAATCGAATCCGACTTGCTTCTGTCAATTCTGTAGACATCCACAATTCTCCTGTATGCTTCTCGCGTGAACCCGCCTGCTCTCAGGAGAGCATCCACAACAGTCATATTTACACTCATTGGATAAGTGCCCGGAGCCCTCACTTCTCCCTCGACTGTTACCTGAAGATCGCTGAATTTCTCCACCTCTTTCTCATATACTATCACTTCATCACCCGGCTGCAAGGCAAAATTATATCCGGGATCATTACGCAACTTTTCCAGATCAATCGGAGTAATTTTTGTCGTTACAAGATCTTCATTGAGCCGGATAATATCCGCTCTTTTGGTAAAAACTACATTATCAAGCGGCTTTCCATAGTTGAATATCAGATCTTTAACAGTCAGATTCTCACACTGATAGATTCCGGGATAACTGACCGCGCCGGAGAGTTTTACAATGTTAAAAGCCTCACTTCTAAGTGGTATAACATCGATCGAATCCCGGTCGTAGAGAACAAAATCCTCCTTAAAACCCAGGTATTTTTTCAGATCCAGATCCACTACCCTGGTTATTGTGGTTGAATCGACGCGCTGGTCAAAGGGAAGTATTCTGTAAATCAGGGCCCGGTCGATATTCGTCGATGCGGGTATGCCGCCGCAGAAAAGGAGCAGATTCTGAAGGTTTTCCTTTTCTTTCAGTTCATATATTGCCGGCCTGAATACAGAACCTGTTATCGCTACTGTCTTTCCCCGTCTGGGGACAAATATTACATCATTGTTCTGCAGCTTCACATCTGTAGTGCATCTGCCCGCAAGGAGGTATTCATAAATATCAACTGTAGCTATCTCTTTACCTTTACGAAGGACTTTTATATCGCGCAGACTTCCTTTCTCCAGCGGACCTCCCATACTGTAAAGAGCGTTAAAGGCTGTAGCATAACTGGATACCGTATAGCCGCCCGGTGATAGCACCTCACCCATAACAAAGATCCGTATCGGGCGAAGCTGGGCAACTGAAAGATCCATGAATGTGCGAGGTGGATAAGCAGCCAGACCGGAGTAATGCTTTGACAAAAGATTTTTTATCTTCTGCTGAAGACTGTCAAAGGGAACACCAGTAACAAAAACCTGTCCCACTACAGGGATAAAGATTTTTCCCTCTTTATTTACAGTGAGCTCATACTGAAACTCCACCTGGCCCCAGACTGAAAGCCTCAACACATCACCAGGTCCTACCAGGTATCCTGGATCGACCGGGCCAACAGCATTGGGTCTGAACGCATCAGGCACATTCTTGAATATCGAGTAGCCAAAATAAGGTATCTTTCCATCATTCACCACTGTTTGTTGCTGATTTACTTCAACCGGGCTTGTATCAGGGTTGAAAACCACCTGCCCTGTATCAACACCCAGAATATCATCACTGCTCTCCACTACTTTGTTAATATACGGACCTTTCCTTCCTTCTATGTAACTTTCTTTCATGGCATCGATCTGCTGCTGAGTGTATCCTTGCCCCAGCGCACTCTGCTCCAGTTGCCTTATCTGTGATTGACTTGTCGGGTAAGATGAAGCCGAACCTGAAAAGACAGTCGGTTGTGAAAAAACCGGAATTCCAAAAAGAAAATGTACACAGGCAATCTTCACAGAATATATCAACAGTTTACTTATTACAGACCGGGGACCTCGTAAAAGGAACACTCTGCCTCCATGTATTGAATGATTTTTCAACTGCTTACAATAAAACAAAAAAATACTTCAGATTAAAACAAAAGGCAAAATCCATGTATTATAAACATTATTTTCTAATCCGGAGGAGTAACCCAAAAAACATGATTTATTGAAGTAAAAAAGCCCTGAACGACAAATAGGGAATTTTTTTTAAGGTGCCAACAGGAGAATCATAATCAATAAGATTCTATTTAATATTAACTTCTCAATTTGTCCACTTTTTTTGGCGTCTCATGAAATTATTTAAGCAGGTTGAATGAACATTCCCTGAACCTGATATCTCGATTCCGATTCCGATTCCGACCCCGAAAAAACACTCAACTTTTGATTCTTTCTATTTCTGCTCTATCCTCTGAAATCCCCATCGCCCTCTTTACAACCCACAGCGGCCTTCTCTTTACCTCATCGTATATCCTTCCGATATACTCCCCGATAACCCCCAGGCAGATTAACTGAACACCGCCCAGAAAGAAAATAGCGATTATGGTGGTGGCAAATCCGGGGACCAGCTTGAAATTGTACTGCATGAAAAAATCGGCAAAAATCCGTTGAATAAAATTATACAACGCAAAGAGAAAAGAAAAAGCTGATATTACAAGCCCGAACACCGTCATCATCCGTAAAGGCATGGTCGAAAAAGAAAAAATACCGTCAAAAGCAAGATGAATCAGTTTCTTCCAGGTATACGATGGCTTACCGGCCGCCCTGGCATCACGCTCATACTCCACCCCTGTCTGACGAAAACCAACCCAGGCACGCAGTCCCCTGATAAAGCGGTTCGACTCCGGCATGGATCTTATCTTCTCCACAACCGCCCGGTCCATCAGACAAAAATCCCCGGAATCCAGGGGAATTGAAATGTTCGAGCTGCAGGCCAGAAGTCTGTAGAATGCTGCATAGCAGAATTTTTTAACTATCCCCTCTTTTCTTTTCTTTCTCACAGCATAGACTACCTGATACCCCTCCTGCCATTTGGCTACAAGATCGGGTATAAGCTCGGGCGGGTCCTGAAGATCAGCATCGATAACAACGACACAATCTCCACTGCTGTAATGAATTCCTGCGGAAACAGCAGTCTGATGACCGAAATTTCTGGAAAAACTGAGTACCTTCCACCTGCTATCGCGACCATGAATCTCCTCCATGATAGAGAGGCTTCTATCCACAGAACCATCATCTATCAAAATCACCTCGTAATCATCCCCGATCTTTTCCAGAACCGGAGAGACCCTGTCGTAAAGCTTATATAAAACCTCCTGCTCATTGTAGCAGGGGACAACCAGTGATATCATCATAGATCGCTTCTCTTGTCTTTTATCTGTTCCGCATGCCATCTGTAAGCAGTCTCGATTACCGGCTCCAATTCCATATACTGGCATCGCCAGCCCAGTTTTTCATTTGCCTTTGCCGATGACGCAATCAGTTTATCCGGATCGCCCGGCCTCCGGTCAGTAATATCATACCTGACTTTTTTGCCGCTGACCCTTTCCACCGCATTGATTATCTCCAGTACCGAATACCCTCTGCCTGTCCCCAGGTTGAAACATTCGCTTTTATTTCCATCCATCAGGTATTTCAGAGACAGACAATGTGCCTCTGCCAGGTCTGAGACATGGATATAATCTCTTATCGCGGTACCATCCGGAGTGTCGTAGCCTTTCCCAAAAACCTGAACACTTTTTCCCTCCAGTGCCGCTTTTATGGCAAGAGGAATAAGATGGGTTTCTGGGTCATGGGATTCACCAATCTGTCCCTCTGGATCAGCCCCGGATGCGTTAAAATAGCGCAGGATCACATGCTTCATCCCATAGGCTGAACCGAAATCCTGAAGAATCTGCTCGATCATCAGCTTGCTTCTTCCGTAGGGATTAACCGGAACCTGCCTGTGTGACTCATCTATGGGAATTCTCTCCGGATTTCCGTAAGTAGCACATGTGCTTGAAAAGATAATCTTGTCACATCCATAGTTTTTCATGACAGAGAGGAGATTCAATGTCCCGGCAACGTTGTTAAGATAATATTTCTGAGGATCCTGAACCGATTCACCTACATAGGCAAAGGCCGCAAAATGGATTACTGCCTCTGGTCTATATTTTTCGAATACAGCCTGTATTTTATTGGTATCTGCAATATCGGCTTCTTCCAGCGGTCCCCATTTGACAGCCCATCGATTACCATAAATGAGATTATCAACTGTAACCGGCAAATACCCGCATCGATACAGCGCTTTACAGGTGCTGCTGCCGATATATCCTGCACCACCTGTCACAAGAATTGGTGTCATGACAGAAAAATACTAAAATGTCGGCTTTTTTCTACCATATTCGTGTATTCGGTTCATTGGGAGATAGAGAAATTCCTGAGGAAAGTAAATCCACGTTTATCATAAAGTAAAAATCCTGGTTTGGTTTCCCTGGATCTTCGAGGAGAAATCTTGATGGAAAAGATAAAAAAAACCGCTGATTTGCCAGGCTGATTCAGCGGTAAGTCTTTACAGGTTCAATGCCTTGGGCAGAAAACATTTCAACATGCATTTTTCAACCAACAATTTTTAGTCCATATCTATCTCTCGTTGTATCTCAATCTTTTCCCACTCTTTTTCCAGCGAAAGCCTGTCAATCCATTTGTGTAAAATTTCTCTATCCAGCTCCAGCTTTAATGCTGAAATCATCTTTCGAATATCATGTAAATGCTTTTCTGAACATTCCAAAATTGCATCCAACAATGGACATGAATTTAATTACTTTTCTCAACGCTCTTATTTTTTTTCTTAAACATCTTATTTTTCAGAAATGGATTCCAAAACCAAAATGGATATAACCCCGTGTT
>JAAYIG010000176.1 GCA_012523595.1 Fibrobacter sp. | reverse complement strand
TAGTGGTTGTAAATTGCTCAATGATGCCATCGGAATTCCTTGGTCGGGAAATCGATCCGGATCTGATTGGGGAACTGGAGAGAATTGGTGTTGATCCGTGCGGAGAAAACGGTGAGTACCATACATTTGTTTACGATGGGCCTCTGTTCAGGAAAAAGATCAACCTGATCAGGGGTGAATCATTCAGTAAAGAGAAATACTGTTTTCTTCCGCTGAGAGTTTCGTTTTAGGGGAGAGGAGCAACCGTGAAAAAAGGATACCTGCAGGTTTACACAGGAAACGGTAAGGGAAAGACTACCGCAGCCATAGGACTGGCGATCAGGGCTGCAGGGGCTGGTCTGCGGGTACTTCTGGCTCAGTTTGTAAAGGGAATGAAGTACAGTGAGATTAAAGCTCTCCAGAGGTTTTCCGATCTGATAACGATCCGCCAGTACGGACGGGGGTGCTTTATACAGAAGGAGGCCGGGCAGGAGGAGGATGTCGATGCTGCGGTAGCAGGGCTTAAAGAGGTCCGCGAATATCTCAGAGAGGGGCTTTACGATGTGGTTATTCTGGATGAGGCTAATATTGCAGTTTTCTTCTCTCTGTTTACTGTAGATGAACTGATAGAGGTGATAAGAGAGAGAAAACCGGAGTGTGAAGTTGTTGTTACTGGCCGTTATGCGCCCCAGAAGCTTATCGATGAGGCTGATCTGGTAACGGAAATGAGAGAGATAAAACACTACTACGCAAATGGTGTGGAAGCAAGGACTGGAATAGAACGATGACCGGCAGGAAAAAGAAAAAAAAGTACCCTTTCCTCCTGGGGACTACAAGTTACATTATTCCGGATGGTATTATACCTAATGTAAAGGTGATTTCTCCAATTGTTGATGATATAGAACTGATTCTCTTCGAATCATCTTCATTTTCCAATATCCCTTCCGCAAATGATATAAGTGAGCTCAGGACAATTGCGGAATATAACGGGTGTGGGTACACCGTGCATCTGCCAATTGACAGAAAGGCGGGTGATCCTGACGAAAGGGTCAGGAGAGAGTTCAGGGATGAAGCCTGCAGGATCATAGATCTTACTCATAAACTCTCTCCCAGGGCATGGATACTTCACCTTGAGGGAATTGAAAAGGGTTCCGGTAAGGAGGAGCTCTCACGATGGCAGAAGTGGTGCAGGGAAACTGTGTCGGATCTTGTGAAAAGAGCAGAAAACCAGCGCCTTATCGCCATAGAAAATCTCTCTTATCCTGTTGAGTGGAACGAGTCGTTTGCAACCGTATTCAACACATCGTATTGTTTTGACATAGGACACCTGTGGCTTCAGTCCGGTCTTGACTGGGAGAGCCTTTGCGTGAAACTTATTCCTGACACTGCAGTTGTACATTTTCATGGCGTGCATGAGGGTAAAGATCATATTTCCCTCTCTGATGGGGACAGGGAGCAGCAGAGAAGATTTTTAATGTTGCTCAAAGATGCAGGATACAGAGGTGTTTTGACACTGGAAATTTTTAATGAAAAGGATTTACATCTATCAATGGAGGTTCTTGGCCGGTTATGGGAACTCTTACCTTAGTTACAGGAGGTGTGCGCTCAGGAAAAAGCTCCTGGGCACTCCAGCAGGGGAATCTTCTCTCTGCGTCTGAAAAGGTGTTTATAGCAACAGCGGAACCTTTCGACCAGGAGATGTGCAAGCGCATCACAGATCATCGTCTGGAACGCGGAGAGGACTGGAAAACCGTTGAGGCACCGCTGAGGCCAGGGGATGCGGTGAGGGGAGTGGGAAACGATTCGGTTGTTATCATTGACTGCTGCACAGTATGGATTGGCAATGTCTGGCATAAGTCATCGGGTGATGAGGACAGCATGAATGCTGCTGCAGAGGATCTTCTCTCTGCTGTCAGGGAGTGGCGGCAGAGATCCCGTGGTGCTCTTTTTGTGGTTTCAAATGAGGTGGGCTGGGGGATAGTACCTCCTGATCCGCAGACAAGACGTTACCGCGATATTATAGGTAAATTGAACCAGCGTTTCGCACGTGAAGCAGATGAGGTCTATCTGTGTGTTGCAGGAATTGCTGTACCTATCAAGAAAAACAATGGAAGGGGTTAACAGATGAAGTTTTCAGAAGCAGTAATAAAACCAATTGAAAACCCGGAACTGTTCAGTCAGATTGAGCAAAGGCTTTTAAGTCTTACAAAACCCCCGGGGAGTCTTGGACGTCTGGAGGAAATCGCTGCCACATTCTGTCTGATCAAGGGTACGCCGGATGCCCGTATAAGAAGCAGGGAACTCTATGTTTTTGCTGGTGACCATGGAATCACCGCTGAAGGAATCACTCCATATCCCATGGAAGTGACTGTTCAGATGGTAAAAAACATGCTTGCCGGTGGGGCTGCAGTGACAGTGATGTGTAAAAATGCCGGCATAGATTATCATGTCGTAGATATGGGGGTAGCAGGAACCTTCGAGAGTCATCCTTTACTTATATCAAGATCTGCCGGAAAGGGGACAGGTAATTTCCGGCACGGACCAGCCATGTCAATTCAGGAATGTGCCATGGCGCTTGATGCCGGATTTGATCTGGGCTGTGAAACCACTGCTGATATCTGTGCCATTGGTGAAATGGGAATCGGCAATACTTCATCAGCCTCTGCTCTTTACTCAATGCTTCTCGATATCGATCCTGATACTACTGTGGGAAGAGGTACCGGGGCATCTTTTGAGCTGCTGGAGAAGAAGAAAAGAATCATCTCTGAAAGCGTAAAACTTCACAGAACACAATGGGACAGGACCCCGTTTGATGCCCTCAGGAGGGTGGGGGGATTTGAAATCGCCGGGATGACCGGATTTATCATCGGGTGTGCGTTAAAACAGGTTCCTGTCGTTGTTGACGGATTCATTGCTACTGCCGCAGCACTCTGTGCCTGCCGGATGCATCCCCATGTTTCCGATTATCTTCTGTTTGGACACGCCTCAGATGAACAGTACCACAAAAAGGCTCTATCAGAGATGAATGTGAGCGCGATTCTTGATCTGGGAATGCGTCTTGGCGAGGGAACAGGAGCGGTTTTGTCATTGAATATTATTGAGCAGGCGCTCAACTGCTATCATCAGATGGCTACATTTACTT
>JAAYIG010000175.1 GCA_012523595.1 Fibrobacter sp. | reverse complement strand
CATCTTCGCCTTCGCTGAAGCATCGGTAAATTTCGGGATAGCCAGTGCTGCCAGGATACCAATAATTACAATAACGACCATCAGCTCAATCAGTGTAAAACCTTTGCGATTCATAATTCCTCCTTAAGATATACAATTCATAAATATTAGCAGGTGAATTAAAACAGTAACGATCCTGTTTCGTTCCCCCCTTTCCCGAGCATTCCGGAAACTGGATGCTCCATTAAAAGTACTGGTTATGTCTAAATTATATAGTTAAGAAAATTTAAAAATCAAGCGATTTTACAATAAATAATTTCGGCGGTATTTTCGGCGCATTTTTCGGCGGCAATTACGGAGCATTTTTTCGGAGCATTTTTCGGCGGCATCGTTTCGGCTCTAGTAAAGAAAAGCCCGGTGAACCGGGCTTTAAGAAACAAACATTTTACATTTGAGGATCCACCGGACCCTTGATAGTCATCCCTCCGTACTCTGACGATCTCTTCCATTCATGCCGGATAACCTTATTCACATCGGCAAAAGGTTCGTGTTTCTTTTCTATTGCCATCGTCAGACGGGAGAGCACCCCAACAGCCTTTAGCTTATCGCTCCTTCCGATTCTGGCCCTGTTTACTGCATTGCGAAGCACAGATATGCTCTCATCGTAAACTTTCAGGGGAACCGGAAACGGAGCCCCATCTTTACCCCCGTGGGCAAAAGCAAACCTCGCCGGATCATCAAAACGCCCCGGTGCGCCATGTATGATCTCACTGACAAGAGAGAGGGACTGGATCGTACGGGGCCCCACCCCCCGGAGCAGCAGTATATCGGTAAACTCCCGGTACTGTTTTTCGTAAGCGAGAGTCAGAACCGCGCCCAGACGTTTTGAGTTTACATGCTCAGGCCGGATCTGATGCGGTCCGGGCATGGTAAGTCTGCGGAGCTCACGGAGCTGAGTGTCAGGATGCTGGAGGAGGAATTCGGTGATACCATTCCTGTTTGCCGATGCGCGGCTGTCGCTGAGATTTGTGATCAGGCCCTGGTTTTTACCGACCACCGCAGTGTGGGGATCATCGACAAAAGATCTGATGTTTTTTGAATGCCAGTGGTATCTCCGTGCCATACGGGTGTCCTGATTCATCCCTTGCTGAACCACGGTCCACTCCCCGCTTCGGGACAGGATAAACGTGTGAAGATAAAGGCTGAATCCATCTAGAATGCAGGTGTTATCCACCTTTGCGCTCAGTCTCGATGCCCTTACAAGGGAATCGCCATCGAGTCCGGTTCTCCCCGAAACATCCATCAATTCCTGAGGCGTACGCAGGGAATGCTTGCCTCTGCCGCCGCATACAAATATCCCCAGTTCACCGGAAAGAGGATTTATCGCCCTTTTGAGTGCGCCCATAACAGAGGTGGTTATTCCGGAGGAGTGCCAGTCCATCCCCAGGACACATCCTAAAGCCTGGAACCAGAAGGGATCAGAGAGCCTCCGCAGAACCTCTTCAGGCCCGTAGTCCTCCACAATCGCACGGATAATCTCCCTTCCCAGGGCGGTCATGCGCTCTGAGAGCCATTGAGGTACAGTTCCATAATGAAGGGGAAGGTCAGCAGTTCCAGAGCGTTTCATCGGGTAATCTCACATTCTGTCTAAATATGGTTACTTTTTTGATCATAGTTCAAGAAAGTGAGGCCTTAAACATGGAAGCATTCTGATCATAGTCTACTTTCAACTTGTGATTTAAGGCTTAAATCACTTATTTTCCTTAGATTTATCCCTTCACGGGGCAAAAATTGCGAGGATGGCGGAACTGGCAGACGCGCCAGACTTAGGATCTGGTAGGGCAACCTGTGGGGGTTCAAGTCCCCCTTCTCGCATTAGCGAAATTCTGGCAAATTCACATACTCAGGAGGCAATGAATACTTGAAATCAACAGTATCTCAACCGGAAAGCTGGAAAAGGGTAATCGAAATCGAAATCCCGCAGGAGGAAGTGCAGAGTGCATTTGACCAGAAACTGAACAAATACAAAAAAGACCTGAAACTTCCCGGTTTCCGTCCCGGAAAGATCCCTGTTTCCATTATAAAGCAGCGTTTTGGGCATTCAATAAGGGAAGAAGTAATTGATGAACTGATTCAGAAGTCCTACAAAGAGGCTTGTGAGGAGAACAAGATTTTTCCTGTATCACCCGCGAAACTAAATGATATCAACACACCCGAAAACGGGCCGGTTCATATATCAATAGAAACTCAGGTGGATCCTGAGATCGAGATCAAGGGATACAACAAACTCAAGATTAAGGCATCACCTAAGAAAATAAAGGACAGTGATGTCGATGATTCCATAGAGCAGCTCAGGGAGAGGTTTGCGGAGTTCAAGCCTGTTGAGCGCGAAGCTAAAAAAGGCGATTTTATCAGCTATGAGTACCTGAAGGTGGTTATTGATGGTCAGGAGCGGACAGATATTAAAAATCCGGAATACCCTGTTGAGATAGGGGGAGAGAACCGGATAAAAGATTTTGACAAAGGTCTGATAGGACATTCAGCAGGAGACATAGTTGATCTCGATATAAAATTTCCGGATGATTACCCTGATTCAGAGGTTGCCGGAAAAGGTGGACAGTTCCAGATTAAGGTCGTTGCAGTGCAGGAGAAGGTTCTTCCGGAGTTAAATGAGGAGTTCTTAAAGAAACTAGGGGACTTCAAAGATGAAGCCGCACTAAGGGAACAGATCAGGAATAATCTGGAAGCTGAAGAGAAGAACAGGTCTAAAAACGAGGCTTACAACAAGGCTATAGACAAGCTTATTGATGACAATCCCTTCGATGTACCTCCGGCTCGTATCGAGCAGTTTATCGATTACATGCAGCAGGAAGCGATGCGGTATCAGAGGCCTGGAACAGCGGCTCCTTCCAGGGAAGAACTGGAGTCCAGGTATACTGAAACCGCGATACGCGCCATCAAGCGCCAGAGAATCCTCGACTATGTCGCCGCGAAGGAGAATATCAAAGCGACCCAGGAAGATGTTGATAAAGAGATCCAGAGGCTGGCGGAGATCTATAATCATCCTTTCGAGGAATTAAAGCAGACTTTCAGGAAAAACGGGACTACGCTGAAAATCCGTGATGATATACGGGAGCAGAAGACCCTTGATTATCTTATAGGGGAAAGCTCTGAAACCGGAGAAAAGGCGGAGGGGTAATTGTAACCCCGGTGAAGGAAAGTTTTCCTACTGATCTTTGCACAGAGATATTTTTTTGAGTATGATCTCTCTTCAGGGCCGGTAAGAATTTTTAAAGGTCCTGAAGACTTTCTGTACTTGTCAGAGAGTAATGTATTTTTTTGAAAAACCGATTTTCTGTACAATAATCTTTCCTCAGACTTGTAATAATAAATCAGGAATAGAATTAAGAAAGGAATAGTTTTATGCCACTGGTTCCAATGGTGATTGAGCAGACCGGAAGGGGCGAACGTTCTTACGATATTTACTCTCGTCTGTTAAAAGAACGGATTATCTTTCTCGGATCTGACATTGATGACACGACTGCAGATCTGGTGATGGCACAGCTCATTTTTCTGGAATATGAGGATCCAGAAAAGGATATCACCATCTACATTAACTCTCCCGGCGGCGTGGTCTCATCCGGACTCGCAATCTACGATACGATGCAGTATATAAAGCCGGATGTGTCAACAATCTGTATCGGGCAGGCAGCCAGCATGGGTGCGGTTCTGCTCGCAGCAGGCACGAAGGGGAAGCGTTTTGCCCTGCCTCACTCCAGAGTGATGCTTCATCAGCCAATTGGCGGAGCGGGAGGTCAGGCGGCCGACATTGCAATTCACGCGAAGGAAATTGTACGCGTAAAGAACAATCTCAATGAAATCATCCAGAAGCACTCAGGCCAGGACCTGGAGGTAATTGCCAGGGACACAGACCGTAATTTCTACATGTCTGCAGAGGAAGCCAAGGCTTATGGCTTGATTGACGAAATCTTGACGAAAAGGGAATAATATTATATGTCCAACAGGGCCCGGTATCCGGGAATCAAATGTTCGTTCTGTGGAAAGGGTCCCGACGAGGTAGGGAAACTCATCACCGGACCATCCGTGCACATCTGCAACGAATGTGTTGACATGTGCAACGAGATACTGCGTGAGGAGCGCTCCGCTGTTCCCGGAGATCTCAGTATCGACACACTGCCTTCTCCAAAGGAGATGAAGGAGTTTATCGACCAGTATGTAATCGGTCAGGATGAAGTAAAGACCGGAGTGTGTGTCGCGGCTTACAATCACTTCAAGAGGATTCTATCCCGTTCACAGTCAGACAACGACGGGGTCGAAATTGACAAGTCAAATATCCTGATGATCGGGCCGACCGGCACAGGAAAAACTCTCATCGCTCAGACACTGGCCAAAATGCTCAAGGTGCCCTTTACTATTGTCGATGCCACCATATTCACAGAGGCCGGTTATGTGGGTGAGGATGTCGAGAACATGCTTGTGCGCCTGCTTCAGGCGGCAAACTACGATGTCCCCAAGGCGGAAAAGGGAATAATCTATGTGGATGAGTTCGACAAGATCTCCAGAAAATCAGCGAATCCCTCGATAACCCGTGATGTGTCCGGGGAGGGGGTTCAGCAGGCGATGCTTAAGATTCTGGAAGGATCTGTTGCCAGTATTCCTCCCAAGGGTGGACGAAAGCATCCTGAGCAGAACCTGATCCAGATTAACACACGCGATATTCTTTTTATCTGCGGAGGAGCGTTCGAGGGTCTGGAGAAGATAATTGAGGCCAGAATCGGCGAGAGCAGGATGGGTTTCAATGCGGAAGTAAAGCGCAAGGATCATCACAGGATCGGAGAGGTTCTGCGCAGGATGGAATCCGATGATCTCATAAGGTTCGGTCTGATACCGGAAATAGTGGGAAGACTTCCCATGGTTCTGGGACTTGACGAACTGGATGAAGATATACTGATGCAGATTTTGACACAACCGAAAAACGCGCTTACAAAGCAGTACCAGAAGCTTTTCAGCATGGAGGGCATACGGCTGACCTTCACACGTGATGCTTTACGGGAGGTAGTGAGAACCGCCTACCGCAAAAAGACCGGAGCGCGCGGGCTCAGAAGCGTTCTGGAGCAGGCACTTCTTCCTGTCATGTTCGAAGTTCCGTCACGTGATGACATAAGGGAGGTTATGGTTACCAGGGAGGTTATTCTCAAGGAGGCTTCTCCTGTATACTCGCTGAAGAAGGATAAGAAGATCGCCTGAAGCTGCGACAGCACGACTGCACGACAATACGACAGCACGACAACACGGTGGTATGATGGTACGAGAGGAACGTGCCAAGCCATCGTGTTTTTTTTGACTCTCCTTCCTAATTTACAATTACGAGTATGATAACAATGGCAAGTGATCCTGCATTTATCCCCCCTTTTTAAGGGGGGCGCTTCCAGCGGGGGATTCTTGTATTCGATGCCGATGCCGATACCGATCCCGATTTTGAGAGCAAATATCGGTGTCTTTAAGTTAAACGACCATCTGGCACACCTCTTGTTTTATTCTAATGCGTAACCAAGTTAACTCCTCCTGAATATCACTTTCGGAGCGTTATATGAAAGTCTGGCCAGGCTACTCCTATCCCCTTGGCGCGACCTGGGATGGAACTGGTGTTAATTTCGCCCTCTTTTCCGAATTTGCCACATCCGTGGAGCTTGTGCTTTTCAATTCCGAAGGAAAAGAAACGGATTGTGTAAAGATGGTGGATAATACCGATCAGGTTTTTCATCTCTACCTTCCCGATATTCGTCCGGGCCAGCTCTACGGTTTCCGGGTTTATGGACCCTACGATCCTGAAAATGGCCACCGGTTCAATCCTAACAAGCTCTTGATAGATCCCTATGCAAAAGCGATTGCCGGGGATGTAATCTGGGATGATGCAGTCTACGGGTACAAGGTTGGTGACAAAGATGAAGATCTCAGTTTTGATGAACGGGACAGTGCGCCTTTTGTCCCAAAATCCGTAGTTGTAAACACCTGCTTTGCCTGGGGCAATGATACTCATCCCAAAATACCTCTCAACAAGAGCCTTATCTATGAGGCACATGTCAAGGGTCTGACAATTTTGAATGAGAAGGTACCGAAAGAATACCGGGGCACCTATGCAGCCATAGCCAGTGAGGAGATGATTAATTATTTCAGGAAACTCAATATCACTGCAATCGAATTGATGCCGGTTCAGCATTTTGTTCACGATCATTTTCTGGTAAAAAAGGGACTTAGAAATTACTGGGGTTACAGCACAATCGGCTTCCTTGCACCATATTCAGGCTATTCCAGCGCCGGAATTTACGGGCAGCAGGTGGATGAGTTCAAGACAATGGTAAAGACCCTTCACAAGGAAGGAATAGAGGTGATCCTGGATGTGGTTTACAATCACACAGCCGAAGGGAATCATCTTGGCCCTACACTCTGCTTCAGGGGAATAGATAATGTCAACTACTATAAACTTGTAAAGAACAAGAAAAGATATTACATGGATTATACGGGGACCGGTAATACACCCAATATGGCCGGTCCGCGCTATCTTCAATTGCTGATGGACAGTCTGAGGTACTGGGTTCTTGAAATGCACGTTGATGGCTTCAGGTTCGATCTGGCCTCATCATTGGCCCGTGAGTTCTACGATGTGGATCGTCTGGCGGCATTCTTCGATATTATTCATCAGGACCCTGTCGTATCACAGGTAAAGCTTATCGCAGAGCCCTGGGATGTGGGACCGGGAGGGTATCAGGTCGGGAATTTCCCGATTTTATGGGCTGAGTGGAACGGTAAATACAGAGACACCGTGCGCAGATTCTGGAGGGGGGATCCCGGACAGGCCGGTGACCTGGCATATCGACTCACTGGAAGCAGTGACCTTTACGAACGCGGTGGAAGAAAGCCCTATGCCAGTGTAAATTTTATCACATCACACGATGGTTTTACCCTGGCTGATCTCACAACTTACGAGAAGAAGCACAATGAGATTAACGGGGAGAATAACAAGGATGGGATGGATGAGAACCTGAGCTGGAACTGCGGTGTCGAGGGGCATACAGATGATAAGAGGATCAATGATCTGCGCAATAAACAGAGAAGAAATTTCATGGCTACCCTTATCCTCTCTCAGGGGGTACCGATGATCCTGGCGGGCGATGAGACACTCAGTACCAAAAACGGCAACAACAATTCCTATTGTCAGGACAACCCGATCTCATGGATAAGATGGGATCTCGATGAAAACGCGAAAAACTTTCTCGCTTTCACCAGATATCTCACCTCCATCTGGAAAGAGCACCCCATGCTTCAGCGTAGCAATTTCCTGCATGGAAGAAATATCATGAATCCGGGTAAAAAGGATGTCTCCTGGTTTCTTCCGGATGGAAGCGAGTTTATGGAATCGAACTGGAAAAATCCTGAAACCCGCTGTATAGGGATGCTTCTGGCCGGTGATGCAAATGATGAGAAGGATGAGAGGGGGAACAGGATTAAAGATGACACGATGATAGTGCTTCTTAATGCGTACTGGAAACCTGTTCGCTTTGTCCTGCCTCCGGAGTTTTCAAACGGGCCCTGGACAGTGATTCTTGACACCAGATATGACAGGGGGAAACCTCCTCAGCAGACCGCTTATATAGGGAACACCTACGAGACCGAGGAGAGGTCATTGGCGGTTTTACTTTCTCCACAGCCTGAAAAATGGGAATGGCTGAAAGCTGTTTGTCGGATGATGACTCCGGAGGTGAATAGTCAATAGAAAAATTATAGCTGTGGCATAAATGCCACAGCTATTGAAAAGAAGCCCGATGAATCGGGCTTGTAAGATGTTGTGTTTTCCCCACCACAGTTCATCAGGATACGACAATACGGCAACACGATGGTACGACAATACGACAGTACGATGGTACAAGAGAAACGTGCACAGCCATCCAGGTTTTTTTGATTCTTTTTCTTAATTTACTATTACGAGCACAGGAACATGGTGGGTAGGAAATCCCACATTTATACCCCCTTAATAAGGGGGCACTTCCAGCGGGGGATTCCTCCAATCTTCGGTAGCATAAATGCCGTGTGGCTTACACCCTGATTTAACGGGAATTTCCCTCTTTGCGGCTGTATGAATGCCACCGGCAGCAAAAATCATATCATCCCCATCTTCTTCATCTTCTTCCACAATCCCACTTTGCTTATTCCAAGCGCCCTTGCAGTTGCCGCCTTGTTTCCATTATGTTTAGCCAGTTCACTTTCGAGTACCTCCCGTGTAATATCGAGACGGTTGTTCTTTTTAGCCGTGAGGACTGGTGTGGTGTAAAGTGGCTGCAGAAGGCCGGCTTTTCTTTCCGCACATATTCCCTCCCTGACCGCTGTGACCCGGAGCTCAAAAGGAAGATCCGGAACCCCGATCTCCTCCTTTTGACAGACAACAAACGCGTGTTCTATGGCATTCTGAAGCTCTCTCACATTACCCGGCCAGCAATACTCCATCATGAAACGCATCGCATCTGGTGAGCATGATCTTATCCGTTTCCCGGTACTGATACTGAATTTCCTGATGAAATGTCCTATGAGAAGAGGGATATCAGTACCGCGTTCCCGAAGTGGCGGGACATGGATTGGAAAGACATTCAGACGGTAAAAAAGATCCTCTCTGAATTTACCCTTTGATACAAGCTGGCGCAGATTCCTGTTGGTTGAGACTATTACTCTCACATCTACCGGAATCTCCCGGTTATCCCCTACTCTGACCACTACCCTTTCCTGAAGAACACGAAGCAGTTTTGCCTGCATCAAGGGTGAAATCTCTCCAATTTCATCGAGGAGAATGGTTCCTCCGTCTGCAAATTCGAACTTGCCGGCACGGTCCCTGTATGCACCAGTAAAGGCACCTTTGACATGCCCGAACAGTTCGCTTTCCAGAAGTGTCTCTGAAAGAGCGGCGCAGTTGACCCGTACAAACTTTTTCCCGGCTCTGAATGAGGCATCATGGATCGCAGAGGCGACAAGTTCTTTCCCGGTGCCGCT
>JAAYIG010000174.1 GCA_012523595.1 Fibrobacter sp. | reverse complement strand
CTGCGGTCTTCCGCCACCCCCTCTGTGTTGACATAGTGCAGTGCCCATCGGGTAACTGTTACAAGTTGGGCTGGATTAGCCGGCTTATCAGTCTTTACTGGTGGAAGAAGAAACGATAATTGTATACCGGAAAGAGTCTGAACTGTGATTTTTGTAATTAAATTGACAGAGATAATTTCTGGATTACTGCTTTTGCGGGAATAATTCTATTCATTAAATCGAGGTTGGTATCGGCGTCGGTATCGAATGGCCGATAGGGGTGTGGTTTGTGTATCGAAAATTGACAAATACCAATTTGATAAATCAGGTAACATGGTATTCGAATTGGTAAACAGGTTTTTACTAATACCGTTAACCTACTTAACAAAAAAAAGGAGAGACAAAAATGTTTTGCAATCAGTGTGAACAGGCAGCCAGGGGAACAGGGTGTGATGTCATGGGAGTATGCGGAAAAGATCCGCAAGTGGCCGCGCTGCAGGATCTGATCCTGTATCAGGCAAAGGGGATCTCTTTCCTTGCCAAAGAGGTCAGGGAGAAGGGAGAAAAAACTGACAGTGCCGATCTTTACATAGTCGAGGCGCTGTTCTCCATAGTAACAAATGTCAACTTTGATTTTATCAGGCTGAAAGAGATGCTTACCCGTGGTGAGAATGTCGCCTCAGAGCTGGTAAAAAGACTTCAGGAGATAAACCCCTTCGCGCTGGAAAAACTCCCTGAAGAAGCCCTTTTTCATCCTGCGGTTACAGATGACAATCTGGTAAAACAGGCTGCTGAAAAAGGAATCCTGTCGACTCATCCGGACGAGGATATCCGTTCCCTGCAGCAGATACTCATTTATGGATTAAAAGGGATGGCTGCTTATACGGATCACGCGAGAATACTGGGAAAAACCGATGACAGGCTCTATGTTTTTTTCCACAAGGCACTGGCTTATCTTACCAGTAAAAACCCTGAAAAGAGTGAGCTCATTGGGCTGTGCATGGAGTGCGGAGAGAAAAATGTCATAGCAATGCAGATTCTCGATGAGGCACACACAAGCCGATTCGGACATCCTGTGCCTACACCCGTGTCAACATCGTGGTGTGAGGGGCCTGCGATCGTGGTGAGCGGACATGACCTGCTCGATCTCGAGGAGCTCCTGAAACAGACAGAGGGAACAGGGGTAAATGTCTATACTCACGGAGAGATGCTTCCTGCTCACGGATACCCGGGACTTAAAAAATACAAGCATCTTGTTGGCCATTTTGGCACAGCCTGGCAGAACCAGCAGAGAGAGTTTGACGGGGTGAATGCGGTATTTCTCTTTACCACCAACTGCATTCAGAAACCGAAGACATCCTATTTCAACAATGTGTTCACAACCGGTCTTGTAGGATGGCCCGGGGTGCATCATGTAAAGAACAGGGATTTCTCTCCTGTCATAGCCAGGGCAAAAGAGCTTGGCAGTCTCACAGCGAAAGAGGGAATCACTCTGACAACAGGATTTGCCAGAAACGCGGTGCTGGGTGTGGCGGATAAGGTTATCGAGGCGGTAAAAAGCGGAGCGATCAGGCATTTCTTTCTCGTTGGAGGATGTGACGGGGCGAAAGCAGGGCGGAACTATTATACCGAGTTTGTAGAGAAAACACCTAAGGACACGGTAGTTCTCACTCTGGCCTGCGGCAAATTCAGATTCAACTATCTTGATCTGGGAGATATCGGAGGTATACCGCGTCTGCTTGATATAGGACAGTGCAATGATGCGTTTTCGGCGGTAAAGATTGCGGAGGCTCTGGCGGGTGCATTCCAGTGCGGGATAAATGATCTACCGCTCTCTATTGTCCTTTCCTGGTATGAGCAGAAAGCAGTGGCTGTGCTGTTATCGCTTCTCTCTCTTGGAGTGAAGAATATCCGTATCGGGCCATCACTGCCCGCATTCGTCTCGCCCGGAGTCCTCTCTTTCCTGAGTGAGCAGTTCGGGATAAGGCCGATCGGGTCGGCGCAGGGGGATCTGGAGGAGATTCTGGGGGTTAGTCTTGAAGAAGTGAAGGTGGGATGATGGATTGACCAGGTGAGTGGGGGATGACAACTTCATTATTAAAAGTGGGAAGTCTCCCCCTGTCTCCAGCCCGTTGAAGACGCCGGTCTTCCGCCACCCCCCCCCTCTGTGTTGACGTAGTATAGTGCCCTGAGTCTTCGAAGGGCTTGGGCGTAAGGGGAGACTTCCCCTGCAATAATTCTTAAATCATAATCAAAATGTAAACATAAATGGAAATATCCCACCTCTTCAGGGCTGTCTCCTCGAAGACTCGTCGAAATGACAACTAGTCGGTTGTTTAAATTCAGGAAAAGCAGTGCCTTCGGGATTGGGGAAAGGGCGATAACTGCGATTGGAAAAAAGGATCGATGCCGATATCGATTCCGATACCGACCCCGAGACGGAGAGTTGTGGCTTTACAAACAGAGTTGCAAATCAGATCAAAGAGGGGGCTATTCGTCCTGCTGCCCAAACTCCAGAAAATATTTGCAGCACTCGCAGTCCTCGTTGACATACTGAAACGAGATCCCCTCGATCAGCCCTTCGACTATCCAGCACGGAGTAGTTGAATCGGAGAGTTTTCTGAAACACTCGTTGCATTTTGTGGCGTTGCGGGGATTCTGATTGTTCCAGTATTTATAGCAGGGTACACGTTTCTTAATCTGCGCCTTTCTGGCTTCCTCGGCGGCCAGTCTCTCGGCCTCTTCCTTCTTTTTCTTCTGCTGCTCGAAATACTCTACAGCGGCTATTCTGTTGGAAACCAGATGAATTATCTTTGCAAGTTTTGTACTTGTAAATATGACCTGGACATATCCCCGGGCTCCTGCAACAACAAGGGCGCCTCCTCCCTCGATGGCCTCCTTATGTATCCTGACCAGCATCCCCAAGCCGCATGAATAGATATTGTTTACTCTCGTTATATCCAGAATCACCTTGAACTTGCCGTTCTTTTTAAGATTCTCCCATACTTTTTCAAGCGCGGCGGTACTGTCATTGTTAAGTGTTCCCTCACAGGTGATAATCGCTGTATCTGCGTCAATTTCCGATGCGATTCCAGAATTACGGTTCATTGCCAGATAATAGTTGCACTTTTTGCATTTCCGGGATTTCACACATTCTCCCTCACTTGCATACCCCTTGATAATCCAGCACTGGATATCCTCCATCTCTTCAAGATTATCCTTAAAGCTGGTCCAAGCAAGGCAGGTGGACCGCTGTTTTTCACTGCAGCCTGTCATCTCATAGCATTTCACGGGAGAATCCTTTCCAGAGGGCTTAAAACCGGCCCGAAATTTGAGGCAAAATTCAGTCTACCGTCATTCTTTCAAGATAAATCATATTATATCAAAGAACAGGCATTAAGAGCAAGGATGATATTGCAGTAATTATTTTTGGGGTACACTCACAGGATCACTACACTTATAATCCGGACAGAAAAAACATGCCGCTTTCCTGGATAGCTTTGAACTCGGTCAGAGGGCTGGGGCCGGTTCGGATCAAAAATCTGCTCAACAGGTACGGAACTCCGGAGAAAGTCTTCGAAAAGAGCAAATCGGAGATTACCAGGGATGGGGTGATACCGGAGATGTGTATCGCGCATCTATACGATCCTGATCTTTTCAAAAACGCAGAGAGGCAGCTTCAGTGGGCGGAAAAAATCGGGGTCTCTGTCATCACCCTGAATGATTCTTATTACCCTCTCTACCTGAAAGAGATTTTTGCCCCTCCGCCGGTGCTCTATATAAAGGGAAAAACATCGGTTTTCTCCAGGCATGCTGTAGCTGTGGTTGGGACCAGAACCCCGACATCTTACGGTAAAAGTGCGGCTATATCGATCACAAGAGAGCTTGTGCAGCAGAAGATCACTGTTGTAAGCGGGCTGGCCAGAGGAATCGACTCAGCGGCGCATGAGACCTGTATAAATAACGGGGGATCGACAGTGGCAGTCCTTGGATGCGGGATAGACAAGACCTATCCTCCTGAAAACCGTGTCCTTGCCGAAAAGATCATTGAATCCGGCGCGCTGGTGTCGGAATTTCCGCTGGGAACCGCGCCTGAGCCCTATAATTTTCCCAGGCGCAACAGGATTATCTCCGGGTTAAGCGCGGCAGTGCTTGTTGTGGAGGCGGGGGAGAAGAGCGGGAGTCTGATCACTGCCCATTATGCTTTACAGCAGGGAAAAGATATCTTTGCGGTCCCGGGTCCGATCACTTCACCGATGAGTGCGGGGACATTTAACCTTCTCAAGGAGGGAGCATCGCCGGCAAGAAGCGGTTTCGAGATCGCGGAGTGTCTGAAGGTGATAACGCATCCCATTGTTAATTTCACCTCATGTCCGGCTCCCCGCCTGCCTGCCGGGCTTCTCTCCGATGCTGAGAGGGAGGTTTATGAGCAAATTTCCAGTACACCGGTTCGTATTGATGAGTTAGCGGGTGATGAGAGCAGGTCACCGGGAGAACTTCTTGGTATTCTTCTTAATCTTGAACTTAAAGGTCTGATCCGTCAATGCAGCGGACAGCAGTTTGTAAGGACTGATTGACAAAACAATGAAAATAAAACGTATAAGTAAATGGATTTTTCTGGTTCTTCTCCTGTTTCTTGTCTTTTCACTTTTCGGGGATCAGGGTTTTATCGCCCTTTACAAGCATCATCAGCAGAACAGGAAACTTTCCTCGCAGATAAAGCAGTCGCACAGGGTGATCGATTCTCTGAAAACGGAGATAGAGAGGCTTAAGAACGATACTGTGTATATCGAAAAGATCGCGAGAGAGAAGCTGGGGATGGCGCGGAGAGACGAGAAGATCTATAAATTTATCAAAGAAGATGATTGAGTATAGCAATACATGGGCATCGAGAAGACCTCTTCTGTAATACTTTCCATCCTTCCATACCGTGAATCGAGCTGCATAATCACACTTTTTACATCGCACCATGGTCGTGTAAGCGGGATAGCCAAAGGGGTGAGAAGAAATTCAAAGCAGACTATTCCACTGGAGCGGGGTTTTTTAATAGAGCATGTGGTTTATTTCAAGTCCGGACGGGAACTTCAGACACTGGGGGATATCCGTATCGATAACTATTTCCCCTCGGTGCGTGGCAATTTAGAGAAGACCACTTTAAGGGATATCGCCTTCGAGCTCCTGCTTTTATCGATCACCCAGAGCGATCCGAATCCGGAATTGTTTTCGCTCCTGAACTCATTTCTTGACAATCTGGAAATCTCAGGAAGCAGGGATGAGAGTTTTTCTGTGCTGTGGAGGTTTATTTTTGATTTTATGGCACTGATGGGGTTCGGGGTGGGATTTGACAAGTGCACTCGATGCGGAGAGGAGCGGATAAAGACAGAGGGAGGGTATTTTCTGGTGGAGAAGGCAGTGATGATCTGCGGGAGGTGTGCTCCGGATTATTCGTTGTCGAAGTCAAACTGGATACCCGGGTCAGCGGTTTCTTATCTGTTAAAGAAGGAATCTTCGGCGGGAAAGTTTGATTATTCTACGGAAAATCTGATTCGATTGAGTGTGCTTGCTGTGGATTACTGCCGTTTTCATCTGGATATAAGGAGGGAGTTGAAGGCGGTGGGGTTTTTGAGGGAGATGTTGGAATTTTGATAAACAGGATTTGGGATTTGATTTTTTTAAGAATTTTTTGGAGGGGAAGTCTCCCCCTGGCTTCAGCCCGTCGAAGACTCCGGTCTTACGCCACCCCCTCTGTGTTGACGTAGTGTAGTGCCCTGCGGGTATCTGTTACAAGTTGGGTAAGGTTGGTTGGCTTCTTAACCTTTACTGGTGGAAGAAGAGACGATGATTGTATATCGGATCTCTATAGGAATCATCTTACAGCAAACGTGTCCAGAGACATGTTTAAACCCTGGCAATTTTAAGAATCCCCCGCTGGAAGCGCCCCCCTTATTAAGGGGGGTAAAGGGGGTTCCCTTACTGACATTTTTCCTTATAGGTTACGGTCATTGGTTTATCTGTTTGCTACTAAGAAATGTCTTGAACTATGAT
Source organism: Fibrobacter sp. (assembly GCA_012523595.1). NCBI lineage: Bacteria > Pseudomonadati > Fibrobacterota > Fibrobacteria > Fibrobacterales > Fibrobacteraceae > Fibrobacter > Fibrobacter sp. The sequence goes on along the minus strand of JAAYIG010000174.1, from coordinate 303 downwards.
TAAGCTGATTAAGATGATTGACACTGATTAAGAATGAATTGCATACAGAGAGTCATAACAGGTATATAAAACATAGTTTCAGGCCCTGCCTTCAACATGTTTTTTCCTCTAAACCTTAGTATTTGTGTCGTCAAACCTTAGTAGCAGTAGAGTTGAGCAAACGTTAAAAACCTTATTACTGGAATTGCCCCGAAAAAATGGACACGTGACTAAGCAATTTTCTTCCGTTTGACAGATTCATATTCTGCTGGTGATAAATATCCCAAAGTAGAATGAATCCTTTTGCAATTGTAAAAACCTTCG
>JAAYIG010000173.1 GCA_012523595.1 Fibrobacter sp. | reverse complement strand
ATGGTTTCTTCGCTGGATTGAACCACCAGGTGATAGTGGTCATCCATGATAGACCAGGAGAAGCACTTGAAGGAGTACTTTTCCTTGGCGATAGAGATCTGTTTGAGCAGGAAAGATTTCATTTTCTCACTGGAGAATGCTTTTAGTTCGGGGATGCAGGCGGATCTGATTTGGTAGAAGGCGTTTGGGACGATCATTCTTGGTTTAGTCGCCATGAGTCCTCCTTAGCTATATAGGTAGCTTCCCAAGGGGGTATTCAGGGTAAAAAGAGAATAGCAAAAATCGGGGCAAGTTTGAGTCACTGTTTCATCTCCGGGGTAAAACCTCAGAGGTGAAATTGTGGCTTAAGGCCGCTAAACCACTGACAACCGACCATGGCCTATGTCATTGTGTCACCTCGTAGATGAGGGAATTTTCACCCCTTGTGATGACTCATTGATTTAGTCACAAAGTTACCTCTGGGGTAAGGACCTCTGAGAGGAAAAAGTTACTTAACTGCTAATAAATTCACTAATTCACCTTCTAGAAAAGGAATGTCATTATGTTATCTCTGGGATGAAAAACTGATTCAAACAATTAAATCAAATATTCACCCCTGAGGTGACCTTCCAGGCTCATTTCCTTTTTTCATCTCCGGAGAAAACCCGAAAACCCCAGACTCGATGAACTTCCTGATTATCTCTTACCTCACTCTCAAATTGGACGCGTTCTCCTTTCATCCATCCCTTCTTGTTCCTTCAGTAATAGGCAAGGAACTTGCTTATTACGAGATATCACCAGTGGAATAGGAAAAGGTACTTTACTGGATTTATGAGCATCGATCGGAGAGTAAAACCAAGAGCCAGTAAAAAGGTAAGGGCAAAAAATGAGCATCATCAACCGAATGAAAAGTGAAATCGCTTTTGAGAGGGCCAAAGGGTTAATCCCTGGTGGCGTAAATTCCCCTGTGAGAGCATTCAAGGGAGTGGGAGGTGTGCCGGCTTTTGTGCACTCAGGGAAGGGATCACATATAATGGACATTGATGGAAACGATTATATCGATTTTGTCGGATCCTGGGGGCCTCTGATCCTTGGCAACGCTCATCCTGCTATAACCGATGCAATCAGTGCCGCCATGCAGAAAGGCCTCTCTTTCGGAGCACCGACCGAGAACGAGACCGAACTGGCCCATCTTATCTCCTCCATAGTTCCATCTGTGGAAATGATCCGGTTCGTAAACTCAGGTACAGAGGCTACCATGAGTGCCATAAGGCTGGCAAGAGGATACATAAAACGCGACCTGATTATCAAATTCGACGGATGTTATCATGGTCATGCTGACAGTTTCCTGATCGCTGCAGGTTCAGGAGTTGAAACTCTGGGTATTCCAGACAGTCCTGGAGTTACATCAGGTACGGCAAGAGATACTCTTCTGGCGAATTTTAATGATATCGGCTCAGTGGAGGCACTCTTCGCAAGGTATCCTGACCAGATTGCAGCTGTAATACTGGAACCCGTTGTCGGTAACATGGGTGTCATTCCTCCTGACCGAACTTTTCTCTCCAGACTACGTGAGATTACAGCCTCCAACCACTCTCTTCTCATTTTTGATGAGGTGATGACAGGTTTCAGAGTTGCCGCAGGTGGCGCTCAGGAGCTTTACGGAATAAAGCCGGATCTTTCCACTTTCGGGAAAATTATAGGTGGTGGGCTGCCGGTCGGAGCTTATGGCGGAAGTAAATCAATAATGGAGCTTGTTGCGCCAAGCGGACCGGTATACCAGGCAGGGACACTCTCTGGCAATCCCCTGTCAATCAGTGCAGGACTTGCCACTCTGAAAGTAATCCATTCAACAGATGGTTTCTATGAGACTCTGGAGAAAAACGCAGCTTACCTCTCAGAAGGACTCGTAGATTCCTTCGACAAAGCAGGTATCAAAGTAAAACTGAATCGGGTCGGTTCAATGATGACACTTTTTTTTAATGGTGGTGAGGATGTTTACGACGCTCAATCGGCACGCAGGGCTGATAGAAACATATACGCCCGATTTTTCCATGGCATGTTGAATAAAGGAATCTATCTCGCTCCATCCCAGTTTGAGGCATTCTTCCTGTCATCTGCACATACACGGGAGGAACTCGACTTTACAATCGAGTCCTGCTACGAGGTGCTCGTTTCTCTGAAAGGAGAACCGGATGGATTCTCATGATAAGTTTAATCTCGATTGTTTACAGAAAAGAGCTCATCCAACGTATAGGAAATCTAAAGTGCAGTGAACCACTGTTACGAACACGGAGTGAATAAATATAGGGAATTGGCCAGAAGGAATCATGCCAATACCGCTCTCTCCCACCCTCTTATTGAATTGATGCGGAAAATGTTATCACAACTTTTCAGCATATCCAGTGTAATAATTGTTTCAGTGATTTTTCCTCTGCAGATCATCTCCTCCCTGAAAGTCCCTCCGAGCAATCCGCACTGAACTGCAGGCGTCAAATAACGTCCATCTGCCTCTATGACAATATTTCCGATAGTGGTCTCTGTAACCTCTCCCCTTTCGTTCCAGAGAATAGCATCATCACATCCGGGGCAATTCTCCAATGCCTCTGTATACACTGACCGTCTGGTTGTTTTATGAAATAGGAACGGATCTGAGGAGTCAACCGGGATTCCTGATATGCCAAGTTTTATTCTCCTCTCACAGGTTGGTTTGTTCAGTACCATGACAGAATGGGAGAGTTTTCCCTCCCTGTTAACCTGTACTCTGACCCGTAGAGAGTTATTCCCGAAATCTGCTGTAATACCCTGTATATACTCTTTTATAACACTGACATCGGCATGAAATCCGAAATACCTGATCGAATCAGAAAGCCTCTTTATGTGTCTGTCAAACAAAAAGTAACCCTCTTCTGGCGACCAGCGGATAGTTTCTATAAGATCAAAGGGAGCCGTTTTCCTGGTTATGATTTCTGTCTTTCTAAGGCATTCCTCATACTCACTACCAGCAGCGGAATCCCATACTATGCCGCTTCCTGTACCATATTCAGATATGCCGGTTTCATTATCAATAAGCAGTGTCCTGATGGCCACATTGAAAACAGCCTTTCTGGGAGGAGAGATATAACCGATAGCACCACAGTAGATCTTTCTCGGTGATGTCTCCAGTTCTTTTATTATATCCATAGTCCTTACTTTCGGGGCACCTGTTACCGAAGCACATGGAAAAAGTGCCTTGAAAATCCCGCTGATCGGAGCCTCTGTAAGAGCGGAGACAGTGGATGTCATCTGAAGAACCGATTGGTACTGCTCTACCCGGAAGATGTCACTAACTTCAACAGTATTAAATTTTGCTATTCTGCCAAGATCATTGCGAAGCATATCTACTATCATTATGTTTTCCGCACGATCCTTTTCTGAATTGTGCAGGATTTCGGCATTTCTCCTGTCTTCTGCAATAAATCTCCCTCTCGGGGCAGTCCCTTTCATCGGACGTGTAGAGATGCGATTATCATCAAGCCTGAAGAAAAGCTCAGGAGAAAAAGAGCATATAACATGCTTTCCAGTGTCAATGTAAGCGGAAAAAGGCATGGGATGATATTCCTGAACAGAAAGGAATGTCATCAACGGATCACACGTCATCCTGGAACGCATTCTGAAAGTAAAGTTTACCTGGTAAGTATCACCGCTAAGGATATAATCCTTGATTCTAGCCAGTGCTGAATTGTATTCATCCTGGCCCATTACCGGATCCCAGATCGGATCATACTGAAAACCATCTTTTATCTGGGGTAAATAATCTATGACAGGTTTTCTGTAGATACCAAACCATAGAAGAGGAAAGCCACTGGACTGATGCACTTTTAAGGCCGGATCAAAAGCCGGTGCGGCTTCATAGCTTAAAAATCCTGCCGCATGGAAACCCTCTGCTATCCTACTCTCTATTTTAAGTAGAAGCGCCAATACACCGGAAACATCATCAGTCTGAAGAATCTCCACCGGATTTTTAAAAACCAGCCACTTACCATCTACCTGATTCAGAAAAACACGGTTATGAGCTTCATTTATCAAATCGATTATCCTCTGAAGCCCTTACCTGACAGCTTTTTCGATTATGCCTCCGCCCACAACCAGTTCCTTATAGTAGAGTACGACAGACTGCCCAGGTGTTACTGCATTCTGTGCCTCAAGGAACTCCACGGTAAGTTTCCCATCCTGAAACCTTGCTTTACAGGGAAAATCAAACTGCGAATAGCGTATTTTGGCTGTCACCTCATCGGGAATTTCATCCATGAGCATATTGACTTCACCTGCAACCAGTGCTGATGCTCCGAGCTCTTCCTTGTCTCCGAGAACAACCCTGTTTTTTTCTTTATCAATAGACAGCACGTAAAGAGGTTTTCCTGAAGCGATCCCGAGTCCCTTCCTCTGCCCTACCGTATAATTACTTATTCCACTGTGTATACCTAAAACTTCTCCCCTGGAATTGACAATTTCTCCAGGTTCGGCCTTGAAAGAGTCATATCTTCTGAGAAACGCCCGGTAATTGTTGCCAGGGACAAAACATATCTCCTGGCTTTCCGGTTTGGATGCCACAGGGAGTCCAGCCTCTTTGGCCAGTTCCCTTACCTGTGGTTTGTCTGTTTCAGAAAGCGGAAAGAGAATATTGTTGAGCCGGGATGAAGGGATGCTGTAGAGAAAATAGGTCTGATCCTTCGGGTCACCTAAACGCCGTTTCAGGACAGGCTTGTCTTTGTAAATAGCAATACCGGCGTAGTGGCCAGTGGCGATATAATCGAAACCACACGATTGAGCATAATCAAGCAATGATCCGAATTTGAGATACCGGTTGCAGCGTACGCATGGATTGGGTGTGCGCCCCTCTGTGTATTGATTTACAAAATCAGTGATCACATCTGCATGCAGTTTTGATGAAAAATCCATGACATAATGGGGAATATCGAGGATTTCACACACTTTTCTTGCATCCCTGACCGCTTCAGGTCCACAGCACTGGGCCTCCCCCGATGTGTCAACGATACCCAGGCACATAGTGACCCCTACTACGTGGTGTCCCTGTCGGCAGAGAAGATATGCAGCTACGGAAGAGTCCACCCCGCCGCTCATAGCCACCATCACCCGTTTTTTCTCGTTTTTTTCCTGTTCTGACATATAAAAAAAATAACTCTTGCTCATTGCTGTTTTAGTCACAAAGAAGAGCTTCTGACTATTAAAACTCTGATGACAGTAGTATATTTCGAAATAGATTTAGTTTTTCAAACACTTCAGGCAGTACCGATGATTAGAAATCCCGATTCCCAGTTCAGCAAGCTAATCGATTCCAGAAATATAAAAGGTCTTACAGTTTTTCTCAGTCCCCGCTTAAAGAAGAGCTGGCATGTGAAAATAAGCCGTTCCAATGGACATCGCACCCTGACTCTTCCATCTTATCTGGAAAGCGCTCCGGATGAAATCAAAGCTGCTCTTATTGAGTGGGCACTTCTTCCTTTAACTGAAAGAAGAAGGCAATCCCCCGTATTCAGAAGAAACAAAGTCGAATTGGAAAGGCGCATACAGTCCTATATAAAAGACCTGGATATTCCACATCTTAGGATGACAAGGGTAGACCCGGTGAAGCTTGAAAAAAGGACAATGGGCTGCAATTACGATCTGCGTCTGGTTTTTGATGACTTGAACAGGCGTTACTTTGGCGGCTCACTGAGCGCCGTACTTCGATGGGGATCAAAATGCTCACTGACATCATACCAGAGCACAAGAATTGCTGCAGACGGTACCCGTTTCAACCTCATCACAATAGCCGGCGTCTACAATCATCCTGAAGTCCCACAGTTTGCGATAGAAGCAGTGATGTACCATGAGATGCTTCACATAGTCATTCCACCATATTTCAAAAACGGCAGGCATGTAATTCACGGTCACGAATTTAAACAACATGAGCGCGACTTTGAGCACTATGAACTGTGGAGGGAATGGGAAAAGACATCACTGCGAGCCCTGGCCAGAAAGATGAAATCCTGCAGTAGCAAGAGAAGATGAATTATCAGTAGAAAGTCTCCGGAATAATGAACTGAAGATTTGAGCCACGAGTAACTCTGTTTTACCTGATCACTTAATGGATTAAGTTACATTATCATCTTTGCGGTAAATCAATGACTTAAGTGGTTTAATCACACTTTCACCTCAAAGGTGAATTAACGGCTTAACGGTTTGAAGGTAATTTATCTGGCACATTCCTTTCACCCCAACTCAAATCTCTTTGTTGCGTTTCGAACCACAACCACAATAGTATTTTTACAGAAAGCCCGAATAAATCAAAGAATTAAAGGAAAGCACACTATTGTCAGAACAGTTTTTGTGGCTTATTCCTCTGGGATTTGTAGTTGGCACTGTTGGCACCATGATAGGAGCTGGTGGCGGTTTTTTACTTGTCCCGGTGCTTCTTCTTATGTATCCGGGAGTGAGTCCAGACAATATTACAGCTATCTCTCTGGCTGTTATTTTTTTTAATGCACTTTCCGGAACTTTTGCCTATAGCCGCATGGGACGAATCGATTACAGATCCGGGCTGCTTTTTGCTTTGGTCACGGTACCGGGTGCAATCCTGGGAGTATTAAGCACAGACAAAATATCCCGCCAGTCCTTTAATGCAATCTTCGGAAGTCTGATGCTTATGCTGTCGTTGTATCTCATTTTTCACAAACCTGTCATTAAAAAAAAAGAGAAGAAGAAAATTAAAGCACACACAACAAGGAGAATAACAGAGAAAAACGGTGCCACACACGTCTATTCATTTGATATGAAAATCGGGATGTGGATCAGCCTTATCACAGGTTATCTATCGAGTCTGCTTGGTATTGGAGGAGGTATAATCCATGTACCATCCCTCGTTCGATTACTGAATTTTCCTGTTCATATTGCTACAGCCACATCACATCTAACGCTCCTTATCATGGCCTTTACCGGTACACTGGTCCATATTGTTACCGGTTCTTTTTCCAGGTCCGCACTTTTCCAGATAGTTTTCCTCGTCTCAGGAGTACTTCCTGGAGCACAGGTTGGAGCAGTACTCTCATCAAGACTCCACGGACAATGGATTTTACGTGTTCTTGCCGTGGCTCTCGCCTTTACAGGTATCAGGATTGTATTTATGGCTTTCTGATATCTCTCTACCACTCTCTGAATTTTTAGACAGAAGTGTAGATATTTCAGATACAGAACAAGAGGAATTATTTGATTTCACAAACAGAATGCGATATAATAGCCTGAAATCCTGAGTTTCCGGCCACAGACACTATCAACCCTTTTGAAAGGCTTATCATGAAAAGGTGTGCTTTTTGTAATACGACTATCCTTTTTCGGGGTAAAACTGTAGATGGTCAGATATATTGCAATGATGAATGTGTCAGGAAGAGTGTGTTGAGATCAGTAGCAAATGAATTGCCGCAGGATATGGTTGATCAATATGTAAATCAAGTTCATTCAGGAATCTGCCCGAAATGCAGTGGACGGGGACCGGTTGATGTATACCAATCTCATTCGGTTTATTCACTTCTCCTTTTTACGTCCTAGAAATCACAAATGCATATCTGCTGCCGCTCCTGCGCGACAAAAAAACAGGCAGGCGCAGCGTTTCTCTCTCTTATCATTGGCTGGTGGGGCTTTCCCTGGGAAATAATCATGACTCCTGTGCAGATTATAAGAAATCTCATTGACCTTTTCAGAAATCACGACCCTGACTGCCCCTCTGAGGAACTCAGGAGAACTCTTCGATATACTCTTGCAGAAAATGTTGTGAAAAAGGCCAATAAGAGGAACGCTGAAAGCCAGGCAACAGTTTCCTGATTGAATCTGCCCTGAGATCTCTTTGCAGACCCATGAGTTGAAAACCGGGAGAAAAGCCGATTGCAAACGGTTCTTCCCCCGTTTAAAGAGCAATTCTTTTTACATTCCAGATTGTTTAAGCCACTCTTTCTCTTTTTCCTTCATCTCCTCAGGTGTCAATTCCCATACATTGGAAGCAATTGACCATATATGGCCAAATGGATCCTTCACCTGGCCAACTCTGTCACCCCAGAACATATCTGCAATAGGCATCGTTACCTCGCATCCCGCCTTGGCTGCCTGGTCGAAAATGCGATCCGCATCCTCTACATAAAGCCACATCTCTATCATCGGAGTGCCGGGATTGACAGGACGAAAAGAATCGGAGAGCATGATATTTGAATCCCCGATTTTCATCATGGCATGCATCACTCTGCCGTCCGGCGTCTTTTCAATCTCTCCCACAAGCCTGGCACCTAAAGCCTTCTGGTAAAAATCAATCGCCTCCAGACATTTGTTCTTAAATGAAAGATAGGGAGTGATAGTGTTCATTCCTTCCGGAACCGGTTTTAGCGCTTTTTTGGGCATAAATCCTCCTTTGTGTTAGGATATCATAGAGGATGAAAATACCAGCAAAAATCTTTCCAGATTTTTTCCAATCTGGCATTAATTCAACTCAGAGGTGAACATCTACCCCCTCCAGTTCCAGCAATCGTTTCTTCAATTCAACCGCTGCTCCACTCTGCATCCCGCAGTACCCGCCTGATGTTCCATCGCTTCTTATCACCCGATGGCAAGGGATCACAAGCAGAAAACGGTTCTTACGCATAACAGATGCTGCTGCCCTCACAGCACCCGGATATCCGGCCCTCCTGGCAAGCTCGGAGTACGAAATTGTTTCACCCCACCGGATCTTTCTTGCAGTTTCCAGTACCTTCCGCGAAAAATCAGTACAATCATCCATCAACAGTGGTATCGACAAGAGATCCCGTTGTGCTCCATTGAGAAAATCGTAAATCATCTGTCCATAACGCATCAGCTTCTTATCCGTGCCGCTGGAAACCTTGCCGTCATAATCCTGGCCCGCCAGCTCTATTCTGCTTACTGCAGTCTCTCCGCTCCTGACCACCCCGAACAGCACTACATCTGTCAAAGGGTGTTTTATCTTAACCTTGCAAATCATTCAAACTCCCATTTTGCTTCTAACCAGAGAAAAAATAATGAAATCCATTTATTGTACGCAGATGAGAACTGCAGTATTTTTAAATCTCACTGAAAAGCAGGTAGCAATGTGATTAACTTCCTTAAACAGGCTGTCTCAAACTTCCGTTTCGCAGATTTTCTTGATATTCTGGTACTTTCACTGTTTCTCTACTTTGTCTTTACATGGTTAAGACGCAAGGCTTCAAGAGCCATAGTGATCTCTATCAGTGCGGTCTTTATCCTTTATCTTTCCGCCCGTCTGCTTAACATGTACATAACCTCTCATATTTTCCAGGCTGGATTTACTGCTGCACTGGTTGTCCTGGCCATCATCTTCCAGGATGATATCCGTATGGCAGTTGAGCACCTGGCATCGATGGGTTCTTACCGTTCAAAACGCCAGCTCCTGGCCTCAAACAGAACCGTGGAATCGATTGTAAGCGCTGTGTGCAGTCTTGCCAGAGACCGCATCGGTGCTCTGATAGTGATCCGCGGCCGGGAACTTCTGGACCGGCATCTAAGTGGTGGTATCTCTGTTGACGGCAGAATCAGTGTGCCACTCCTTTACAGTATTTTCCACCCTGAAACACCAATGCACGATGGAGCTGTGATTCTTGAAGGAGACAGGATCGACAAATTCGCTGTCAGACTTCCCCTTTCTCACAATCTTTCAGAGGTTGGTAATGTCGGTACCCGCCATACTGCCGCTTTAGGCCTCTCAGAACGCTCCGATGCAATGGTCCTGGTAGTATCAGAAGAGCGCGGAACAATAAGCATAGCAGAATCGGGGCACCTGGAAATAGTTGACAAAGACAAGTTAAGAATCCGGATCGATGATTTTTACAACCATATTCTCCCCTCACCAACAACCAAAAAACGATCATTTAAACTCACATCAAATGCCAGACTCAAACTGGTTTCTCTTTTCCTGTCGATAGTGCTGTGGCTGGCATTCGCCAACAGAGTAGAGACAGTCAACCGCACCTATACTGTGCCGGTTGAGTACAGAAATGCACCATCAGGATGGGTCATTGAAAACCCCAGTCCGGAACAGGTGAAAGTATCCCTTACAGGACAGGAGCGTGCCTTCAATTTTGATCACACCACATTAGTTGTCTCTCTGGATGTTAAAACGCTCAAAGAGGGATCTCATTCCATTCCTATAACCGATAAAAACCTGAATCTGCCCAAAGGTTTGAGTGTAACAGACATTTCGCCCGGAATGTTTACATTTCACGCATACCAGATTGAGCAGGTCGAACTTCCGGTTACAGTAAAGACAAAAGGCAAAGTCCCTGGTAATCTTGAAGTCACAGAGATCAAAGTCGCTCCCCAGTCTTTACGAATGACGATCCGGTCTTCACGGAAAAACCAGTATTCCGAGATCCCCACCGAAGTACTGGATCTCTCTCAGATAAAACAGAACACAGTGCTTCGTCTGAAAGTAAACACTCCTCCCGGAACACAACTGCTTAATGAGGATCAGCAATGGATAAGGGTAAATGTTAATGTAAAGCACAAATAGTATCAGCTCAGCCCAACCGCAGTCCCATCCCCAAGAACTCTTATCTTCAATGCAGCAGGGAATCTGGGCAAACCGGGCATGGTTACTATATTTCCACAGACAGCAACTATAAATCCGGCACCTGCAGAGACCCGAAGCTCATTAACTGTTATTCTGAAATTACCCGGCCTTCCCCTCAGTTTCGAGTTATCGGACAATGAAAGCGGGGTTTTGGCTATGCATACAGGAAGCTTGTCCATTCCTGTTTTCTTTAATAATTCCAGATCTGAGACAGCATTTCTGTCAAGCTCCACTCCATCAGCTCCATAGAGCCTGCAAGCCACTGCCTGCAGCTTTTCCTCAAGCGGCTGCTCAGGATTGTAGAGGAAATTTAACTTCTTCCCCTGGTTCACCCCTATACTTCTCAGTACTGCCTCAGCCAGATCCACAGCACCCCTGCCTCCATCGTTGTAATGTGTAGTGATGCAGGCCTCGGTACCGCTTTCTTTACAAAAGCTTATTATTTTCCGGAGTTCATCCAGGCTGTCATCATCAAAACGGTTTATGGCCACAACTGGCTGAAGACCAAAGTGACGGATATTTTCTATGTGCTTGGCCAGATTGCCCAGACCGCCCTCCAATGTGAATCCACCGTGATATTTCACAGCCTTTAATGTAGCCACTATCACAGCGGCCGATGGATTTAAACCTGCGGCCCTGCATTTTATGTGGAAAAATTTTTCTGCACCCAGTTCTGTCCCAAAGCCCGCCTCAGTAACAACATAATCTGCCAGTTTAAGTGCCATACGAGTAGCTATTGCAGAATTTGTACCCTGAGCAATATTGGCAAAAGGCCCGAGGTGCACAAAAGCCGGTGTACCTTCAGCTGTCTGCACAAGATTGGGATCAACCGCATCACGCAAAAGAACCTGCATCGCCCCGACCGCCTCCACATGCACAGGGGTGACAGGTTCTCCACTGTAAGTAAATGCCGCAACCATATTGCTCAAGCGACGCTGCAGATCATTAAAATCTCTCGTAAGGCAGAGCACTGCCATCACCTCAGAAGCAGGAGTGATATTGAACCCGTCTTTTCGTGGAATACCATTTCTCACCCCTCCAAGGCCAATTACTATCTCCCGTAAAGATCTTTCATTAAAGTCGATAACCCGTTTCAGCACTATCCTGCGGGGATCAATTTGCAGTTCATTTCCATGCTGAAGGTGATTATCGATCATAGCAGCAAGAAGATTATTTGCCTTCTCGACAGCATACATGTCACCTACAAAATGCAGATTGATAGCTTCTGATGGAACGACCTGTGCTTTCCCTGCACCTGTACCTCCCCCTTTGATCCCGAAGTAAGGTCCCAATGAAGGTTCCCTAAGGCAGATCGCGGATTTTTTCCCAAGCACCCTAAGTGCATCTCCCAGCCCGATCGTCGTTGTAGTTTTGCCCTCTCCCTGAGGAGTAGGTGTCATTGCTGAAACAAGAATCAGATGACCGTCAGGTTTGTTTTCACGTGAAATGAGCTCTTTAATAGGAATCTTGGCGATATAATGCCCATAGGGCAGAATCTCTTCCGGATCGAGTCCCAGTTCGATGGCAACTTCCTTTATTTTTCTTCCTGGAGGACTGTTTCTCTTGCTCTGTTCCATCATCTGTATTCCTTAAAAAGTCTGAGTATTATAAGACAGGGATATGTAATGTATCAAAAAATAAGCCAGATTTTATCACTCCTCAGGTACCCCATACCTTTCGGCAGAGTTCAAATATCTGGTCTATCCTGTGATCGTAAGTATGTTCGGCCAGCACTTTCCTTCTGGCAGCACTTGCGATAGCTTCTCTTTCCTCCTCATGAACAAGATAATAATCGATCAAATCACAGCACTCTTCCAAAGAGTCATACTGCACCATCTCCCTGTCAGCCCCGGAAACCTTGAAAAAACGGCTGTTGCATTCCCGTCTGTCTGTCAGAAGGAAACTTCCGCTTGCAGCACAGTCAAACACCCGCTGTGTAAAAGATTTCCTGATTTGAATCCTGTTTACATTAAGATTCACTCTGGTTGATCTGTAATACCGGCAGAGATTAGTGTAGTAACAGGCATCTGCGGATACCAGAGATGGATCGATAAAATTCTGCCAGTAAGGATCTCCAAAACAGGTGAACCGTGAACCGTACTTTTCCGCTATACCCTTGATAAAGTCTCTCCTGTAAAGATATCCTGCCAGCCACTCGATACAAAACAGAAGTACTTGTTCCTCAAGATTTGTTTTCCCTTCCCACAAATGACGATTCTCCTTGAGAAAACCGCGGATATCAAACCTTGGGTCGGTAAAGTACCGGTTCTTCATATCAGCCTGCAGGGAGAGCAGTTTTTGAAGTTCACTGCTCCGTTCCTCATTGACTATAGAGTCAAGGAACTCAAAACTGGAATTTCCTACAAAAGCGATATCTCTCTGTTTCTCTACTTCGCCATCTGTGTTGAAAAAGGAAGTATCAGTTGCCAGGGGCATGAAAAATGCCCTGAATCCCCTCTCTGCCATCTCATCCACATACGATTCCTCACTTACCAGATCGATCCGTCTATGATCCGGAACCATCCTCCTTCCATGAAAACACTCATCGTAAAAAGGATAATCGGTATACCAGTTTACAATCAGAGAACCACTCTCTGATAGCGCTCTGTATAATTCTCCTCTGAAATCACAACCGGCATTGTTAATGAAAATGGCAAGGCCGGGAAGATATGGCCTGAGATGTTCAATAATCGATGGAACCAGGCTGGAATCCGGGCTCAGTTCAATATCAACAGCGATTACCCTGTGTCCTTTTTTCTTTTTAAGTGCATTTACAACTTCTCTGGTTAAGAATGTACGGGAATTGAAAAAAAAGATGTTCATCGTTGATTTCCCTTATCAGTGTCGGTATCGGCATCGGAATCGGTATCGTTTCATTATTTCCCGTCTTTCGATGCCGATTCCCGAGACTTGAAATGATTTTATCCTGTGGAATTCACCATTTCAACAAAAAGCACAGCGTACATGTCCAAAGCAGATGTTTACTTATGTCTGATATTTAACCAATCAGCCTGTAGTTCAGCAAAAAGATCTTTTTTCTCTGGTAAAAATCATCCCCATCAGGATATTCAGTGGTCACCCGTTAAGTATATTAGCTGGTCTGAACTATTTTATAAATTAGGACATTGTATCTGACAGGGAAGAAATAAGATGTTAGACAGATGCAGGCTTTGCGGGAACACCGATCTGGTAATCCATGAGAAGGCAGGTTCCAGAAATCAGTTTTCATACTATCGATGCCGGAACTGCAAACTGGTAAATTACGACCTCGATGGAGGAGTGAATCAGGAGAAATACGCTGAAGTATTCATTGATCCTCTCGATGATTCGCATCCGGTAAACAAAAGTCAGACTGAATCCTACCGCTTCCTGAAACGTTATCTTCCCTCCACCGGTTCTCTGCTTGAAATCGGGTTCGGTAACGGACGAATTCTTAACATGGCTCATCAGGATGGTTTTCAAGTAACCGGTGTCGAATTGTCTCAATTCCTGGTCGATTCCGTTGCCAGACATCTGAAACTCAATGTCATAAAAGCGGATTTCATGTCAGAAACAGATCTGGGTGACAAAAGATTCGATATCATTATTCTGATTCATGTTCTGGAACATTTTCCCGATTCACTGAAAGTGATGAACAGGATTAATCAACTGCTCTCCCCTGGTGGATTGGTTTTAATCGAAATTCCCAACATCGATTCCTGGGAACTTAAATACAAGAGATTTATGCGGAGACACAGGATTTACAGGAAAAAATACTCAAGTGATTTTGTTCCAGGTCACTGCAATGAGTTTTGCAAAGATTCCTTTAAATTTTTATTAAACAAGACCGGTTTTAAACTTCTGCTATGGAAAACCTATTCCCACAAACCTTTCCTTAATTTTTTATATGGTCTTTTTCCTATCGGGAACAAAGCACGTGCCTTAATCCAGAAAGTTTGAAAGGAATCTTTGGTAATTTCAGGATTTAACAAGTTAAATCACTATTTCACCCCAGAGGTAACTTCCGAATTTAACAAGTTAAATCACTATTTCACCCCAGAGGTAACTTCCGAATTTAACAGGTTAAATCACTGTTTCACCCCAGAGGTAACTTCCGAATTTAACAGGTTAAATCACTGTTTCTCCCCAGAGGTAACTTCCGAATTTAACAAGTTAAATCACTGTTTCTCCCCAGAGGTAACTTCCGGATTTAACAGGTTAAATCACTGTTTCTCCCCAGAGGTAACCTCCGAATTTAACAAGTTAAATCACTATTTCTCCCCAGAGGTAACCTCAGAATTTAGCATCTCTCCATATCCTTTCCTCCACCGGCATCTAAATCAAAATCTCATGCACATCATAATCCTTCAAAAATCTCCCCCTTCCAAAATAAAGAAACCACCAATTCATGAAAATCAAGTCCCCCTTTTTCCGTATTTCTTAAATCATCCCTCTGCATGCATTTAGTATATTTTAGAGTTTAATATTAACACTTCTTCCGGCAGTTCAATCGTATTCTCAAGACTGCTCACGGGATTTAAAGTGACAACAGATTTTATACGAAATTTCTGTATTATTGCCCATATTGACCACGGCAAATCCACCCTCGCCGACCGTTTTCTGGAATTGACAGGTACTGTCAGCAGAGAGAAAATGCAGGATCAGGTCCTCGATGACATGGATCTTGAACGGGAGAGGGGTATAACTATCAAATCCCACCCGGTGCGGATGCAGTATAAATCCGAAAACGGGCAGCAATATCAGTTCAACCTTATCGACACACCCGGACATGTCGACTTCTCCTATGAGGTCTCAAGATCACTTGCCGCTTGTGAGGGGGCGATCCTGGTTGTCGATGCCACTCAGGGGATAGAGGCCCAGACCCTCACTAACATCTACCTGGCCCTGGACAACGATCTGACAATTATCCCGGTCCTTAACAAAGTTGACCTTCCCTCAGCTCATCCCGATGAGGTAAGGCGTCAGGTTTCGGACCTGCTTGGTGTTGATCCTTCCACAATTCTTGCCTGCAGTGCAAAAACCGGTGAAGGGGTAAAGCCTATACTGGAACGGGTTATAAGTGACGTTCCACCTCCAGCAAGCAATGACTCAAAGCCTCTCAAAGCTCTTGTTTTCGATTCCAAATTCGATTCCTTCAGGGGTGCAGTAGCCTACGTAAGAGTCTTTGAAGGACAACTGAAAAAAGGCGATGATATACGGTTCTTCTCGACTGGTAGGGAGTATGAGGTTGATGAAATCGGATTTTTCCGCATGGGAAGAGTTCCTTCTGATGTGCTCAAAACCGGAGAGGTCGGGTATGTAATTGCGAACATACGCACTGTTTCCGATATTAAAATCGGTGACACCATCACTACACGTCTTGACGGCGCGAAAGAACCGGTTGCAGGTTACCGGGAAGTCAAACCGATGGTATTCAGCGGTATCTATCCTGTTGATAAAGCAGATTACGAGGACTTGAGAAGCGCCCTTGAAAAACTGCGTCTCAATGACTCATCCATAAGCTACGAACCGGAAACATCCGCTGCACTTGGATTCGGTTTCAGAGCGGGTTTTCTGGGCTTGCTTCACATGGAAATCGTTCAGGAGAGGCTTTTCCGCGAATTCAACGTGAATATCATAACCACTGTTCCCAATGTCAAATACAAGGTTGTGTTAAAAGGCGGTGAAGAGCTGGATATTGAGAGTCCGGCAAAAATGCCCCCTGCACAGGACCTTGAGAGTATCAGTGAACCGATAGCCAAGATGCAGATTATCTCCCCTACCGAATTTGTAGGGGCAATAATGAAGTTATGTGAAGACAAAAGGGGAAAGATGACTACAATGGAGTATTTGGAACCCACAAGAGTCTGTCTCCATTACCGTATTCCCCTTTCAGAGATGATAATTGACTTTTTTGACAAACTTAAAAGCTGCTCACGCGGCTATGCCTCGATGGATTACGAGCTTGACGGGTACGAGACAGACAACCTGGTCAAACTCGATATACTCATCAACGGCTCCCCTGTTGACGCTTTCTCATCAATAGTCTACCGGGACAACGCCTATCATTTCGGGCAGTCTATCACATCAAAGCTCAAAGAACTCATCCCCAGACAGCAGTACGAAGTGGCAATTCAGGCAGCAATCGGATCAAAGGTGATTGCCCGTACAACTGTCAAACCTTACCGCAAAGATGTCACCTCAAAGTGTTACGGAGGAGATATCACACGGAAAAGAAAACTGCTGGAAAAGCAGAAAGAGGGTAAAAAGCGGATGAAACAGATAGGGAATGTTGAAGTGCCTCAGGAAGCTTTTCTGGCTGTCCTCAGCCGGGAGTAGTCTATGCCTGAGTCGTTCAAATTGGCTTTTGACTCCCGCTCCTTTTTCCTCAGATCCGTAAAACAACTGCTGATTATCGTTGCAGCCGGACTTTTCATCAAGTTTTTCATCATTGACATCCTGAGAGTAAACGGTGCCCAGATGGCACCCTCGATTCTGGATGGAGACCGGGTACTTGTCTTCCGTACACCTTACCTCCCTCTGGTAAGAAGTCTTTTCAAGCCTGCACTTAACAAACCTGTAATCTTCTCTCTCCCGTATCAAAGCAGGAAAAGCGGTTGTCTGCGTATAGCCGGACACAGCGGCGATACAGTTACTGTAGATGCTGGTATGTTTGTAAACAGCAACCACCCCTCTGTACCTTTTCCCGGTAAAAAAGATTCTACCGAACCGGTTCCTCCGAACTATTCACCACGGGACTACTATCAACCCCTGCGTATTCCCGCTCGCGGAGACACCTTATTTCTGGACAACTTATCAATACGCGATTTTTTTACCGTTGTTTCAATCGTCAGGCAGGAAAATGACCCCGTCCGGGTCGATCTGAAAACAAACCTTATAATAGACGATTCCCTCTCCAACGATTATTTTATCAGTGATTTCTCGCTGTACAAAGGAACTGTCGATTCGGTTCCTGACAACCTTAAATTCGACTGGTTCTTCTGGTCCAGACTCGAGGAATTCCTCAGGAATACTCTGGAAGACAGGAGTTTTTCTCTTCAATTCTCGCTTATTCTTGACGGTAAAACAACAGATATCTACAAAGTCAAGAGCTCATATGTTTTTCTTCTTGCCGATAACTGGAACTCAGGCCTGGATTCCAGATATTTCGGACCGGTCAGGGAAAACAGCATCTCAGGAAGAGTATTTATGGTGCTCTGGTCTTATGGGAAAGAAATGACCGAAAGAGCATCTTTTAGAATCAGGCGATTCGGCAGAATAATACTATGAAAAAGAAGAACAAAACTTCAGCAGGGTATTTCGGAAAATTCGGAGGAAGATTCGCTCCGGAAACTCTCATGCCGGCTCTCGATGAGGTCGAGAGGGCTTATTCGGATTTTCACAAAGATAAACAGTATCAGGACTGGTACAATTATCTGCTGAAAACCTATAATGGGCGCCCCACAGCCCTTTATTTCGCCTCACGATTGACCGAATATCTTGGCGGGGCCAGGATATTCCTTAAACGTGAAGATCTTAACCATACCGGAGCACACAAAATTACCAATGCTCTTGGACAGGCTCTGCTCGCCCGTTTCATGGGTAAAACCCGTCTCATTGCTGAAACAGGCGCAGGACAGCATGGAGTAGCCACTGCAACTGCCGCAGCTCTTCTGGGTATGGATTGTGACATTTACATGGGCACAGTCGACATGGCCCGTCAGAAACCAAATGTCTTCAGGATGAATCTCCTCGGCAGCCGTGTCATTCCGGTTGAGAGCGGCGGTAAGACACTGAAAGACGCAGTCAATGAGGCACTCAGAGACTGGACCGCTTCAGTACAGTCCACTCACTATGTTTTCGGCTCTGCACTGGGTCCCCACCCCTTCCCTTCCATTGTCAGGGATTTCCAGTCTATCATAGGTAAAGAGGCAAGAAAGCAGATCATTTCCGCAGCCGGAAGGCTTCCTGATGAAGTGATTGCCTGTGTTGGAGGCGGCTCCAATGCGATCGGAATCTTCAGTGCTTTCCTTGATGATAAGAAAGTAAAATTGACTGGTGTAGAAGCTGGCGGAATGGGACTGAAAGGAATAAAGCATGCAGTAAGATTAACAAAGACAAAGTATTCCAGACCCGGAATCCTGCATGGATCTTTCTCCTATGTCCTTCAGGACTCAGACGGCCAGATAGCAAATACACACTCAGTGTCAGCAGGACTCGATTACAGCGGTGTAGGTCCACAGCATGCCTTCCTGCATGAGACCGGAAGAGTCCGGTATACTTACGCTACCGACAAAGAGGCACTGAACGCATTCTCTCTTTTATGCAGACTTGAGGGAATAATTCCAGCGCTGGAATCATCTCACGCTGTAGCCTGCGCAGTTAAACTGGCACCGAAGCTGCCTTCGGACTATATCATGATTATCAACCTTTCCGGCCGTGGCGATAAAGACATCTTCACAGTCGCAGACCAGACAGGGAAAAAGATATGAATCGTTACCAGAAAACTTTTGAAAGTCTGAAAAACAGAAAAGAATCTGCATTTATACCATTTGCCGTAGCAGGAGACCCTGATCCGGAAAAAAGCGAAGCAGTATTCAGGGCTTTCATTGATGGAGGAGCCGATATACTTGAAATCGGTTACCCTTTCTCCGACCCCATTGCTGACGGACCTGTTAATCAGAGAGCCGCCCAGCGGGCCATCGCTTCCGGGCTGAACCACTCCAGGTTTTTCTCTCTTGTAAAAAGCCTCAGAAATTATACCGATATCCCTTTCGGAGTTCTCCTTTATGCAAACAGCATAAACCACCTGGGATACCGGACTTTTTGTAAAAAAGCAGCTGATGCGGGAATCGACAGCTTACTTGTGGCAGATATGCCTCCTGAGGAGTCTTCAGAACTGCAGAAAGCCATGAAAGAGTGTAAACTGGGACGGGTCTTTATTGTCACAGAACTCACTCCTATTTCGCGGATGAAGATGATTTGTGATCAGGTGGACTCATTTGTATACGTAGTAAGCCGGCTTGGAACCACAGGAGTCGCCAAAGATCTGAGCAGTTCTGTTAGAGGCACTCTTCAGAAATTGAGAACTGTTACAGACAAACCGCTTGCTGTAGGATTCGGCATTTCAACTCCGGAACACGTGCGCTCGGTAAAGCACTCCGGTGCTGATGCGGTGATAGTCGGCAGTGCACTTGTCTCAATTATAGAATCTCACAGCAAGGAAACAGCGAACCTTGGGGCAATTCTGCGAAAAAAAGTTTCCTCCTATAAAACCGCTACCCGTTCCTGAATCCGGAGGCAAATGGTATTTTTTCTATATAGAAATTTCTATGAAGGGTTCAGTTTTTTTCTATCCGGATGACTTCAGAAAACATGGTTTTAAATCACCTCGATCTCATGGTAGTTGCAGCCCGTCTTGAGGGCTTCGAAGAGACAATAATCCTTCGATTAATTGACAGAGCGCAGTTCAGTGCCGATATTGGAATTTACCAGCCCGGAAACAGCGGATTTTCTGGAGAACCACTGAAAAGCCTCTTCAGTATCAGACTGTTGCATCAGGAAACTATGGATTCCTGTTTTGGGCGATTCTGTGCTCCTGAGGAGCGTCCATTCAACAAAGACCTTCCTGAACCAAGGCGTAAAGTAGTTTTGCCTGACACCGGACTTCACATCCAAGATTTCCAGAAGATCAATCTGACAGCAAAGATACTGCAGGATTATTTAAACCTTGTACCACGGATATGCCCCGCTGGAGATGACGGGCAGTGGGGATCGAGTGTCGAGCTTGATGTTTACGCATTACAGGCAATCGCCAGACGTATCCACTACGGAGCACTTTATGTTGCCGAAAGTAAATTCAGGAGAGATCCCGAGGTCTACAGCAGGCTGATAAAAGAAGGTAATCCCTCTGCAATTCTCGAAAAACTTACCCGGAAAGATGTTGAGGATCGTATTGTGAGCAGAGTACGGGAAAAGACAGTCTCTATTCAGACTGCTGTCAATCCCATTGTACGCAAGGTAATCGATCCTGATATTGTTGTGGATTTCTACCGCAATTCGATAATACCCATTACAAAAGAGGGTGAAGTGCTCTATCTTCTGAACAGGCGGGAGGATTACTGAAATGACTTTTATGCCTGAAAAGGTAACCATTTACAGTGTCGGGTTGCTGGGAGGATCCTTGGGGTTGGCCCTTAAAAACTCCGGTTTCAAAGGCAAAATCACTGGTCTGTCATCTCCCTCTGCCATCGAAACCGCCAAACGCCTTGGGTGTATCGACGAAGGTTTTACTTATGATTCTCTTCAGGATGTCATCAAAGACACCGACCTTCTCTTTCTCTGCTCTCCAATCAGTGTAATTCTGGAAACACTGAACAAACTGAGCACTATGGAGCTTCCGGAAGGACTTCTGATAACTGATGTAGGAAGCACAAAGCAAAAGATCATGGAAGCCGCCGCTTTTTTACCTCCACATGTTTATTTCTGCGGCGGACACCCCATGACCGGTTCAGAGAAAAGTGGCCCATCCGTATCCGACCCCTATCTCTTTCAAAACGCAATTTATGTTCTATCTCCTCCATCTGGTTCAAGCGGATATATGGAAAAATCTTTCGCCGCTTTCCTTGAAAAGTATCTTGGATGCAGGACTCTTTTCCTCGAACCGTCCGTTCACGACAGAATAGTCGCTACAGTCAGCCATGTTCCTCATCTGCTGGCTGTCGCTCTTGTCTGTCTGGCAGAAACTATGGAGGAAAAAATTCCGGGGACACTTACTCTTGCTGCTGGTGGATTCCGCGACATGACCCGTGTAGCTTCAGCACCCTACCCCATGTGGCATGATATTTTTCTCACAAATAAAGCAGCTATCGATCCCCTGCTTGAATCTCTTTCAAACATTCTCGCTGATATAAGGGAGAATTTGAAACAGGGTTCCCTGAAGGAATACTTCGATCGTTCCGACAGGATCAGAAGCAGCATATCTCCTGCAAATAAGGGTTTCCTGAGGAAACTCAGCGAGGTTCTTGTGCATGCAAAGGACCAGCCCGGTGTCATTGCCAGTATCTCGGCGCTGCTTGCGGAAAAGAGTATAAACATAAAAGATATTGAGGTCTTGAAAGTACGTGAAGGTGAAGGTGGAACTATCCGCCTTGCCTTTGATAATTCAGATATTGCACGTGATGCAATTGCTTTGCTTTCGCAGAACGGTTTTTCTGCACGGGAAAGGACTTGACAGAAGTGCTTAACATCAAACAGGCTAAATCTCTTCGTGGTAAACTTGATCTGCCCCCCAGTCCTGATTTGTTTCTGCTCTCGGCAATTTCCACTATCTGTGCCGGCAGAAAGGCAGTAATCACACCTGTAAACGATACTCCTCTGATAAAACTCTGGGTAGAAACATTAAAGGGGATTGCATCGTTCGAATTCAGCGAAAACTCCTGTACCGTAACACCTCTTTCTGCTCAGGATTCATCCGCCTTTGTTGCACTCCCCTTCGAGATACTCCCTTACCGGGACCTGATCTCCTTTATTCTGCTTGGGATGGGTAAAACTGTAGCTCTCCGGTCTGCTTCACATAAGCGCCTGGAAAACTGGCAGCAAAGAGCCCGAAAATTTGGATTTACGCTTGATATCTCTCAATTTGATGAGAACGAAGCACTCTCTCTCAGCAACGCTCCCGATACACTCAGTACATCAGTAAGTGTCGAGGAGGAGGATATTTCTCCTCTTCTGGGCCTTTTTATGGGAATGCTGAGAAGTTGCTCTTTCCAGATCGATTTCCAGTTCTCCAATCCTCTGAAGCAGCTTGCACAAGCATTTGGTTTTGAGGTTCTTTCAAAAAGCGCAGTGCAGAAGGAAACTGATCCGATTGCCAGACGCATGCGTATGATGCAGAAGAAAAAAAGAGAATCTACAGGCCAGCAGTTTACTGTAATCGCAGATTTCTCAAGGAAGCCACTAAGTGATGAACCTGTGTTTATCGCACTTCCCGGAGATGAAGTATTAAGCTCGATAATGACCACGGGAAAATGTCTTTTCCCCAAGGGATCATTTGTCGTAAATAATATGCCTCTTGAATCCTGGGCTACACCTGTGATTGCCTTTATCCGTAAAATGGGTGCCAAGATATCTGTCCAGGAAACATCACGTACCTCATTTGGATCAGCCGGAATGCTCACTATACAGAAATGCGACCTCGTTGGTCGTAAAGTAGAATGCTGTCCATCCTCGCTCTTCAGCTCTCACCTTCCCTCGATGGTTGTTCTGGCAGCATTTGCCGAAGGTCAATCTGTGTTCAGAGATCTCGAGGACCTGCGCAATGATCAGCCCGACGGAATCGAATTACTGGAAAAATGTATCCGCCTGCTGGGAGCACGTCTGGGTGAAATGCCTGATGGAATAGTCATGGAAGGGACGCGGGATTTCGATGGATTCGACCTTGCCGAAAATCTGCCTCCCCATTTCTCAGGAAGTTTGGCTATTGCAGGATCGAAATGCGTGGGAACCACCACTATCAATGACGAATTGCTGAAACAGCGCTGGCCCACTTTTGAAAGTATATTATCTGAGTCATTGGAATTCAGAACATGATATGAAAAAAATCGAATCATTCGGCATCGTCGCTTTTAAAAAGTCACAGAAGGTTACAGATGTCCTCTCAAGGATCCTTCTGTGGTCACGGGAGAATATGATTCCCGTGTTCTTCCATCCCTGCATTGCCGGACAGATTTCAGCAGATGCTCCAATATCCGCCTCTGAGGAAGAATTTCTCAACCAGAGCGAGGCTGTAGTGTCGGTTGGCGGAGATGGAACCTTTCTTTCTGTCGCACACATGTGCCGCTTTACTGAAAAGCCAATCATTGGTTTGAACGTGGGAGGACTGGGATTTCTCACAGACATCAGTCCTGAAGACCTGGGAAATACTTTACTGAAAATTCACAGGGGTGAATACAATACCATGAGCAGAATGGTGCTTGAAGCCTCTGTGATGCGGAATGGAGAACAGATTCAGGTTTTTCATGCACTCAATGACATTTTCTTGAACAGGATTAACACTCCGAAAATCACATCTATTTCTGCCTGGCACGGGAGCGACTTTATAACGGAGTTTTACGCCGATGGAATAATCGTTGCCACTCCCAATGGCTCCACGGCATATTCTCTCTCTGCCGGAGGACCCATCGTGGAACCCTATGTCAAGGCGTTCCTGCTGACTCCTATCTGTCCACACTCTCTAACCGAACGGCCTCTTATTCTCTCCTCTGATAAGAGCATCCGTCTGGTTGTAAATGACAAAAATCCCGACCTCCTGCTAAGCAGCGATGGTCTGGAATCGATCCGGCTGCAAAACAATGATCAGATCATTGTCACTTACGGTGGCAAGAGTGCAAATCTGATACAACTGACAGAACTCTCCTATTTTGCCTTACTTAGAAGAAAACTGGACTGGGGACGAGGATATAAAAACCGGAATTCCTGTTATGATTCGTGAACTGCACATTAAAAATCTGGCTCTCATCGAAGAACTTTCGCTGGAATTCGAAAAGGGCTTTTCAGTTTTTACAGGAGAAACTGGCGCGGGAAAATCTATCCTGGTCGGTGCAATCGGACTGCTGCTGGGTGAGCGGGCATCCTCAGAGATGATAAGAAGCGGGTTTCCGGAAGCAGAAGTCAGCGGTATTTTCGAGCTTACAGAGATAAGTAAACCTCTCTCATCGCTCCTGGAAGATCTTTCAATTGACCCTGAAGACAACCAGCTTGTCATCAGAAGAAAAATATCCAGAAACGGCCCAAACCGGATCCTTGTTAACCAGACTCCCCTGCCTCTGAGTTCACTTAAAAAGCTGGGAGAACTGATCATCGATTTTCACGGGCAGCATGAACATCAATCACTCCTCAATGAAAATACTCATCTTTTTATTATCGATAACCTGCCGGGTGTAGCAGAAATACTCCAGGAGT